>CABVEH010000009.1 GCA_902497215.1 uncultured Eggerthellaceae bacterium
CCGACCTCTTGTCACGCAAAAAAGGCGGCCACGCTTGGGTGGCCGCCTTGGGTGCGCAGCGCGCCATTAGATGTGTTCTAATGGCGCGCTGGCAAGCGATGCTAATTTGCTGCGTCCTTCGAGATCTTGCCCATTGCCCAAAGTATCACCAGGGTGGCCACTATGGCCACTCCGAAGGGAAGCAGCCCGGCAAGCCACTCCTGGCCTGCCGGCATGTAGCCGGTTCCCAGGGTGAAGGTGGAGTCCCAGTCGAGGTAGCGGCCCGTCGACACGGGGTATGGGCCGGTCACCGCGTCGGTTCCCGAAAGCGTCAGGTACAGCGAAGGCGCGTTGTATGCCGGGTACAGCAGCATCAGGCGATGGGCGAAGATGCCCACGATGGCCAGGATGGCCGCGGCGATCCCGTACTTCGCGTCGCCTTTGCGGCCGACCGTGAACAGTATGACCATGGCCGCCGCAGGCAGCGCCAACTCGCACAGGTACAAAGGCCACATGTTCCCGAGAACGGCAAGCACGCCGCCCGACGCGGGCGTTCCTTCCGTGGCCACCAGCACCAGGTCGCAAAGCGCCAGCGCCAGATGCACAGCTATAGCTATGGCGCAGAGGCGTGCGAGCCACGCAACGGCGCTCGCTGGGCGCTTCTGCGCGCACGCGACCAGCAGCATCAGCGCGGCGCCGCTGACGAACGCCACCACCAGGAAGTCCACCGGCATGATCGGGGTGGCCCACCAGCTATGGGCCGTCTGCGTGGAGAACAACAGCCCTTCCACGACCTGCAGCGCTATGGCGGCGACGCCGGCGATGGCGACCCACGCCTTCACATGCGGCGAGTCGCGGGCGATCATGACGAGCTGGACGATGGACGCCACGATGAACACGGTCAGCGCTATCATGTCCCACGCCAACGGCGAGCGCAGGTTCAGTCCCACTATCATGGCCATTATGTTGCGGATGGCGCCCAGGTCGGCCAGGATGGCGACACCCGCCGCGCCCACGCAGGCAAGCCCGCACGCGGCCGCTATGCGGGCCACGGGCTTCAGCTCCTCGCCTCCGAAGAGGTAGGCTGCGCTGGCCACCAGCTGCGAGCCGGCGCCGAATCCCACCATGAACGCGAACAGGGCGATCATCAGGCCCCATAGGAATATGTTGGTCATGGACGAGCCGGCCAGAAGGCCTCCGGCAAGCTGCATGACCCAGCCAACCAGGCCGAGCACCAGGGCGGCTATGCCGACCCCGGCCAGGATGCGCGTCGACTTCTCCATGGCTATTCCCCCTTCTCTTCGGCCGAATCGCCCAGCGGGTTCACCTGCGACACCTTGCGGGACGCCAGGTAGTGCACGTTGGGCTCGGTGCGGTACTCGTCGCCCAGGGTGAACGTCTCCTTGCCGTCCAGGTATTTGCTTATCTTGGAGTCGGGATCGTCCATGTCGCCGAAGATGCGCGCGTTGCCGGGGCACGCGCTGCAGCAGACGGGCTCGATTCCCTGCGACGTGTACTGCACGCAGAACGTGCACTTCTCCATGACCCCTTCAGGCCGCCTGGGCGTGTAAACCAGATGGCCGTCCTGGCGGCATTCCTCGGGATAGCCGTACTCGTACACGCTGCCGTCGGTGCCTGCCATCTCGGCCGGCTTCCCCCAGTTGAACTGGCGCACCCCGTAAGGGCAGGCGCTGGCGCACATGCGGCACCCGATGCAGCGGTCGTAGTCGATCAGCACGGTGCCGGTCTCGTGGTCGGTGTACGTGGCCTGGGTCGGGCATGCGGTCTCGCACGGTGCGTTGCTGCAGTGCTGGCAGCTTATGGGCACGAACTCCATCCGCAGCTGGTCGTTGACGGGGACGGCCACATCGTATTCGGGCGTCCCGCTGGTGAACACGCGGTTCCACCACGTTCCCTGGGGCTGCGCGTTGAAGTCCTTGCATACGACGGCGCACGTGCGGCACCCGATGCACCGGCTGAGATCTATCGCCATTGCGTACTTCATGGTCTAGGCCTCCGTTCCGTACTCGACGGGGTTGGCCGCAGGCACCCCGTTGGCCGTGCTCTTGCCCGTGTCTTGCACCACTTCGGGCTTGCCGCCGTTGCATAGGCGCACGTTGCAGGCCGTCTCGTTCCAGGCCATGTTCGGCGACCACACGCTCACCATGTAGTACACCTCGTTGGTCGGGTTGATCCAGGGCCAGATCAGCGAGTTGTAGCTGGTCCCGTTGTCGTAGTGCGACCACCATCCCTGGTCGAAGATGCACTGGGTGGGATACACGCCCGGGTCTTCCACAAGCTGCCCCTGCACGGTGCCACGGCTGTTGTACACCTCCACCCAGTCACCGTTCTTCAGCCCGCGGTCGGCGGCGGTCTGGGGGTTCAGCCACACCTTCGGCGTGTTGTCCTGCAGCTCCAGCATGAACGGGTTGTTCACGTAGGTTGCATGCACCCGGAAGGCGCTGTTGCGGGTGGTGTAGCCCAGCGGGTACAGTTCGCGAGCCGCCGGGTCGTCCTTGTACTCGGTGTCCTCGAACGGCGGCTTGTAGCAGGGAAGCTGCTCGTCCAGGTCGAGGAAGACGTCCTCGTCGCGGTAGAACTCGATGCGCCCCGACCTCACGAACTTCGAAGTGGCTTCCAGCGGGTTCGGGCGCGACACGGTGGGGAAGGGGATGCGGTTGTTCACCTGCTCCCAGAACGGGATCTTCTTCTCGCCGGGGTTGGCGTGGGCCAGCTTGCCCGGCCCCTCGCGCAGCTCCTCCGGCGTCAGGTGGTCGATGGTGGGGCCGCCCTTCTCCAGCAGCAGCGCCAGCACCTCGTCGGACCGCTTCTCGGAATCCTCGGGGGCGAAGCGGGGCCACAGGTCGGCCTTGGCGGGATCTATCCTGTTGGCCAGCTCGGTGAGCACCCAGATCTCCTCGCGGGCCTCGCCGGGCGGGTCCACTATGCGTTGCTGCAGCTGCACGTACGGGTGCAGCGGGGTGGTGGTCAGCTCGGTCTTCTCGTACCAGCTGGCGCAGGGGAAGGCCACGGTCGACTCGGCCACCGTCAGCGTCTTCTGGAAGTCCATGCTCACCAGGCATTCCAGCTCGCCCGTCTTCAGCGCGTTGCGCAGCCAGCCGGCCACGTTGTGCTGCTCCAGCGGGTTGCCCCATCCCACCACCATGGCCTTGAAGCCGTCCTTGGGGTACTTGGCCGTCATCTGCGGGGTGGGCCCGTTCACCCAGTAGTGGAACGGGCACGAGTTCTTTATCGCGCCGGGAGGCGACATCCAGCTTCCCGTGTTGAAGCGCGTCTTGTACTGCCCCACATAGGTGGATATCCCGCCGCCCAGCTGGCCGACGTTGCCGGTGAGGCAGGCCACCAGCGCGCACGCGCGGCCCTTCAGGTCGCCGTGGTACCACTGCTGGGTGCCGCCGCCGAAGACGATGTGCATGGGCTTCACGGTGGCGGCCTCGCGGGCTATGCGTTCGATGTCGCCGGCGTCTATGCCGCAGATCTCCGACGCCGCCATGGGGGTGTAGTCCTCCAGGCGCTCGGTCAGAAGCTGGAAGCCGGTCTTCGCCTTGGCCACCGTTCCGTCCTTCAGCGGGACGTCGTAGGAGCCCAGAAGCGCGTAGGAGTTGTCGGGCAGTTCGAGCGGCGTGGTGGCAGCGAATGCCCCTGCCGCCTCGTCGTAGGCCACAAAGCTGGACCGGTAGTCGGGGATTCCCGGCACTGCCGCAAGCCCGGCCACCTCGTCGGCCAGAATGCGCTTGCCGGTCGCGGTGTTTATCAGCAGGGGCGAGTCGGTGTAGGTCTGCATGAAGTGCTTGTCGTACAGGTCCTCGTCTATGATGACCTTCGCCATGGCCAGCGCGAACGCGCCGTCGGAGTCGGGGGCGATGCGCACCCACTCGTCGGCCTTCTCGGCCGATGCCGAGTAGTTGGGGTCGAAGTAGATGACCTTGCCGCCGGCTTCCTGGGAATAGGTGAGGAAGTGCGCGTCGGGGATGCGGGTGACCATTATGTTCGAACCGAAGACGAGCGTCAGCTTCGAGTCCTCCCAGCAGTAGGATTCCAGCTCCTCGCTCTGGCAGCCGAAGGTCTCGGGCCAGAACATTGGCAGGTCGCCGTTCAGCTCGTAGCCGCCGATGATGGACCATCCGAACGTGTTGGCTATGCGCACCAGTGCACCCTTCTGGATGTGGCCGGTGCCCTGCACCTGGTAGATCACCCCGATGGAGTCGGGGCCGTACTTCTCGGCGATCTCTCGCAGCTTGCCCGCCGCCGCGTCGAGCGCGGTGTCCCAGTCGGTTTCCACCTGGTTGCCGTCGTCGTCGCGCACCAGCGGCTTGGTCAGGCGGTCGGGCCCATGAAGCATGGCGTTGATGGAAAGCCCCTTCAGGCACCCGCGCGGGTTGTAATGCTCGTACGGGTAGTCGGACGCCTGGCGGATCATGCGCACCTTGCCGTCCTTTATGGACGCCTCCATGCCGCATGCGCCCGTGCAGTTGGGCGAGCACGTGGTGCGCACCCAGATGCCGTCCTCGGTGCCCTCGGCCTTTTCGGCCAACGCCTGCGCGGCGTCCGGGAAGGCCGTCAGGCCGGCCCCTATGGCGGCCGCCACGAAGGCCCTGCGGCTGATGTCCGGCCCGCGTGCGCCTTGCGCTGCCTCAATGGCAGGCGTTTCGGGCAAGCATTCCCTTGTGGCTTTTTCGAAGTCCTTCATACACCCTCCTCTTCCAAGCCTTGAATCCGACGCATTGTTCAGGCGTCGGTCATCGCGGCGAAAGGACGCGGCTCGTTTCCCGCATCATATATAAGAGGGTGGGAGCGGCGGTTCATGCCACCGCAAGGTTACCGGGGCTTTCTAATACAGTTACCGGGTTGAAAGAAGGCGTGAAAGCGAACGCCCCGTCACGTGCTACCAGCTGAGCAGCTCGTATCCGTCGTCGGTGACGACCACCTGGACCTCCCACTGCGCGGTGGGAAGCCCGTCCTTGGTGCGCACGGTCCATCCGTTGGGGTCGGACATGTCGATCCGCGCCTTGCCCATGTTGATCATGGGCTCGATGGTGAAGCAAAGCCCGGGCACCAGCAGCATCCCGGTGCCAGGGCGCGTGACGAAGCTGACGAACGGCTCCTCGTGGAACTCGAGGCCTATGCCATGGCCGCCGAACTCGCGCACGACGGTGTAGCCGTGCTCCTTCGCATAGGCGTTGACGGCCGCGCCTATGTCGCCCATGTGGCCCCAAGGCTTCAGGGCGTCAAGCCCCACCTGCACGGCCTCCTTGGTCACGCGCACCAGGTCTGCCTTCTCGGGCGACACGTCGCCGATGCAGAACATGCGCGACGAGTCCGAGAAGTAGCCGTCCTTTATGGTGGAGCAGTCGATGTTGACGATGTCTCCGTCCTTCAGTACCTCGTCTTCGGACGGGATGCCGTGGCAGACCACCTCGTTTGCCGAGGTGCACACGCTGTTCGGGTAGCCCTCGAAGTCGAGCGGGGCGGGGATCGCGTCATGTTCGACGGTGTAGTCGTACACCCACCTGTCGATCTGCTCGGTGCTGACGCCCGCGCCTATGCGCTCGGCGACGAAGTCGAGCACGCCCACGTTCACCTCGGCGCTGCGCTTGATGCCTTCGATGTCCTCGGGAGTCTTCAGCAGCGCCCGCGGCGGGACGTTCTCCCCCTGCTCGGCCAGCCGTTGAAGGCGATCGTCGAACTCCATGTGGCATTTCTTGTACTTCGCGCCGCTCCCGCACCAGCAGGCGTCGTTGCGTCCCAGTTCTATGTCTCCGTCGTACATGGCTTCCCTTGCTTTCCTTGCAATGCCTTCAAGGCCGCGGCGCAGGGCCGGCGGCGTTCAGCGGGCGCGGTTGCGCCTAGCTGTAGTTGGTGTTGATGAAGAGCGGGGCGTTCGATACGGCGCCCCTGTACGATATCTCGCCGATGATGACCACGTGCTGGCCGTTGTGGTAGCTGCCTGCGCTCGCGCCCAGCTCGAAGTAGTCGGTCACGTACGTCCTGCCGTCCAGCACCACCCTGTAACGCGCGTCGGTCTTCAGCAGTATGGCGCCGGAGTTATCGAAGTGTATGGTTCCGGGGACCTCGACCAAGTCGCCGGTGAAGCACACCAGCCCCATGGTGGCGCCGTCGCCGGTGTTGCCCGAGTTCCCGGAATTCGTGCCGCCCGATGAGTCGTTGGACGGCGGGACGGGCTCGGGGGTTACGGTTTCGGCGGGAGGGTTGTCGCCGGACGCGGGGGGCTCTTCGGCCGCAGGCACCTCGACGTCGCCGGAAAGGGAAGTGATCTTGACGTTCCATCCGTCCGTGTCGCTCCAGGTGATGTCGGCGTTCGCCGTGCACGTCTTGGTGGAGTCGCCCTCGGTCTTCGTCGTGGTGAACACGGCGGTTCCGCCCTTCGCGGTCAGGTTGGACGTGGCGGTGGTCTGGCCGCCCACGTACATTTCGGCCACCTTGGCGTCGTACGTCTTCAGTATGTTCAGGAAGTTCTCGGTGATGGCGTCGATGTCGGCCGGGCCTTCGGGCTTTGCCGAGACGGAGCCTTGGCGGACGCTTCCGGCCTTCCATTCCTTGGCCTGCTTGTCGTAGTCCATGCGCATGGTCAGCGGCTGCGTGACCGAAAGCGAGTCGTTCTCGTAGGAGGCTTCCGCCGTGGCCTCGCAATAGGCCTCGGTGGTTCCGTTCGACTTGCTGTACTGCACCTCGCCAGCCTTGTAGCCCGTTATTTCCCCGAGGTCGAGGCCGCTGTCGTCGACGTAGGCGAAGGTGGAGAGGTCGGGCTCGGGGATCGTGGCGTCGTCGAAGGCCTCCTCGACGGCCGCAGTCGACGGCCGGTCGACCTGCAGCTGTTCCTCGAAGAGCCCGAACGGCTTGAATATCACCAGCACGAGGGTTGCCGCGAGCAGCAGGATGGCTACGATGGCCGCGATGACCCCTACGCGCAGAAGGTTGCTATGGCCGCCTTGCTGGCGCTGCGTCGGCGTGCGTGAGCCTGTCACCTGCCCGACGGGCTGCGCGGGCATCATGGGAAGCTGGGCCGTGGGCTGCACCACCTGATAGGGCTGCTGGGGAACCTGCACCGGTGGGATCTGGCCCGAGTTGTACGGTTGCGTGACTGCAGGAATCTGCCCCGACTGGGAAGGACCCGGTACGGGACCGATTTGACCTGATTGGGAAGGGGAGGGCATCGGGATGCGCCCCGACTGGGAAGGGTTTCGAGCCCCAGAGGGGCCTCCTTGCCTGTAAGGGGCAGCCGGCTGTCCCTGACGAGGTGGCTGTTGGTTCGGAGCCGATGTGTTTTGCGGACCGTAAGGCATGGTTTCTGGTGTTTGAAGTCAGCAGAAAGAGGGGAGAGCTACCTCCCTCGTTCCCAGCACAACCGCTCCGTTCTCTTGCGTGTTACTATTACTTTTCTGTTGCATTTACAATTCGCAGCAAGACATGCAGTTCTCCAAATTATAGTATGAAACACACAAAAAAGACACCATGAAGGGCTCAAAAGGAAAGTTGAACCGCCGCATAAGCGACATAAACGACAGGCCTGAGAACGAAGCCAACGGAAACAAGAACAACCCGCGACGCCGCCTAGGGGGTGCGCATGCCGACCCTGGCAGGGGGTCTGGGCGCGCCGAAAGGCATGCGGTTCCGGCAAGATATGCGCGGCGCTCTGCCGACGACGCGGGCCAAAGGCCCGAGCCGCGGCCCCACAAGCAGAACTTCATCGCCCGCGTGGTGAACCAATGGTTCGACCGCGTCGTGGGCGCCATGAAGGGCGAAGGGCTGTCCGAGGCAGAGGCCATCTACGCGCCTCACCGCACCACGCGCGACTTCGTGTGGAACTCCATCGGAAGCGGCGCCTGGGCCATGGTGTTCCCCGTGGTAACCATGGTGTCCACGCAGCTGGTCGGCGTCGAGCAGGCAGGCATGATATCCATGGCGTTCGTGGTGGGGCTGCTCCTGATGTTCGTGGGCAACTTCGGAGTGCGCACCTACCAGGTCTCCGACACGAAGATGGAGCACTCGTTCAAGGACTACCAGGCCAACCGGTGGGTCACCTGCATCCTGATGCTGCTGGTGGGCTGGGTGTATTGCTCGATCCGGGGCTACAGCGACGAGATGTTCAACATCTCCATGGCGGTGATCCTCTACAAGTTCATAGACGCCTTGGCCGACGTGTACGAAGGGCGCCTGCAGCAGGTGGACAAGCTGTACCTGGCGGGCATCTCGCAGACGCTGCGCTCGGTCGCCGCGCTCGTCGTGTTCTCCGTCGCGCTGCTCATAAGCCACAACGCGGTCGTGGCCTGCTACGCCATGGCCATAGTGGCCGCGGCGACGTTCGTCGTGTTCACCTGGCCGCTCACGCTAATGGAGGCCCCGCCCTCCAGCCCGTTCTCGTTCCCCAGCTTCCTCGAGCTGTTCAAGGTGTGCGCGCCGCTGTTCCTGGCGCTGTTCCTGTTCAACGTCATCGAGAACATGCCGAAGTTCGTCATGGAAGGCGCGCTTCCCTACGACAACCAGCTCTACTACAACGCCATCTACTTCCCCGCGCAGATGATCCTCATCGCGTCGCAGCTGGTGTACAAGCCGCTCCTGCTGCGCATGGCCGGCGTTTGGCAGGACGCGTCGAAGCGCATGAAGTTCAACATGCTGCTGGTGGGCATCTTCGCGGTGATAGCGGTGATCACGGCCATCGCCTGCGGGATCATGGCCTGGATCGGCATCCCGGTGATGAGCTTCCTGTACGGCATCGACTTCAGGCAGTTCAGGGGGCTGCTGTTCCTCATGCTGATAACCGGCGGCATCACGGCGGCCATCGACTTCATCTACCAGGTGATCACCATAATGCGGCGCCAGAAGGACGTGACGGTGCTGTACCTGGTTACGTTCGGGTTCTCGCTGTTCATTCCCTACCTGCTGGTGCATTACGCCGAGCTGGAAGGCGCCGTGCTCAGCTACGTCATCATCGAGAGCATCCTGTTCGTGCTGCTGGTGTGGGAGTACTTCCGAATCAGGCGCGACCTGGCGCGCGGCGTCGGGCGCTATGCGCAGGAACAGGGCGCGGGCTTGGCCGAGAACGGCGGCGCGCATGGGCATGCGCCCGCTGGCGAGCACCGCCCGACGTACCGCGACGGCGCCCACGACGGCGAAGGGCAGGCGCCCGACCGTCCCACCTTCCTCGAGCTGATGGACCCGGCGGACGCAGGCATCGACGACGACGAGATACTCGAGGAAGTGGAAGAGCCGCCGGCACGGCCGCTTCCCAGCGAGATTCGCGCCGAGCGCGAGCGCCGCGCCGAGATAATGCGCCGGCGTACGGGCAAGGACCGCTAGCGGCATGTCGGCAAGCGTTCTCGAGGTGGGGATCTCCGGCGGCGACGGCTGCGAAGAGGGGCGTTTCCGCAAGCGTTTCATGGTCTTCGGCATAGCCGGGATACTTCTGGGCGCGGCGACGGCCCTTGTCGTCGTGTACATGCTCGCAGTCACGGGCTTCCACTTCTACAACGGGGCCGTCTTCGACCAGCCGGCGAGCGCGCTGGCGATCTACGTGGTGAACGTCGTGCTCGTCGGCGTCGTGTCGGTGATGGCAATCGCCGTGGGCGTGCGCCTGGTGATGGGGAAGGTGCGAGGCGCGCACCTGACGTCCGAGATTGTGAGCCTGCTGCTATGCGGCTGTGCGCTATGCAGCCTGATGCTCGACGGCGTCAGCCTGACCTTCTTCGCCACGCTGGCCATAGCCGGCATCAACGCGGTGATGTTCGACCTGGCCGACCCTGCGCTTGCAGACGAGCGCAGGCTTCAGCGCAAGCTGCGCGACATGGAGGTCCGCGACGAGGCCCGCGAGGGCACGCTTGGCATGGACAGGTCGGGCAAGGGGCTCGTCGCCGTCAACTTCTTCAACCTGTTCTGGATATTCACGGTGGGCATGGTTGTGGGCGACGCGGTCGAGACGGTGTACCACTACATGATCGAGGTGCCGGGCGAGTTCCAGATCCGCGCAGGCATGCTGTGGGGGCCGTTCTCGCCCATCTACGGATTCGGAGCCGTGCTTCTGACGCTGGTGCTGAACCGGTTCTACCGGGCCAACGTGCTGGTGGTGTTTCTCGTGAGCGCCCTGCTCGGGGGCGCCTTCGAGTACGCGGTCAGCTGGTTTCTGGAGTTCGCCTTCGGGTCGGTGGCCTGGGACTACACGGGCCGGTTCCTCAACATCAACGGCCGAACCGACTTCATGTTCATGTGCATGTGGGGATTCCTCGGCGCGATGTGGATAAAGGTGCTGCTTCCTTGGGTGACCAAGGTAATCAACATGATTCCGTGGAAGTGGCGCTACACGATCACCACCGCGTGCGCCGCATTCGTCATCTTCGACGGCGTGATGACGTTGATGGCGCTGGACTGCTGGTATTTGCGCCTCGCAGGAAGCGACACCGGCGAAGTGGCCGTCATGCAGTTCTTCTCGGACCACTTCGACAATGCGTACATGGAGTCGCGCTTCCAGAGCATGTCCATCCATCCCGAACTGACTTCGCGCGTGAATTAGCCGAGGCGATTGAATCGTATGCCCGGGACTCGAAGGGGGTTACGCTCGACGCGTCGTCGCCTCGAACTAACTCGGCTGTGCCGAGTGGATTTCTCGGCTCCTTTGGCTTACCTCGCATCCACCCCTTCGGAGTCCCGGCTGCTGCGTGTGACAATGAGACAAGCTCACTCCCTTGACTTGAAGTGAACTTTAGGGGATAGGATTAGGGTCGAAGCATACTTGCGCGGACAGCTGGGCGCAGGCCGTCCATTTGCGCGTTTTGCCAACGAAAGGACATCCAAGTGAGCGACTCCATTTTCCCCGCATCCAAGATGGGCTTCGGCTGCATGAGGCTGCCGCTGCTCGACGAGAACGACCAGAAAAGCATCGACATGCCCCAGTTCCAGCAGATGGTCGACATGTTCATGGAGGCCGGCAACACCTACTTCGACACCGCTTACGTCTACCACGAGGGCGAGTCGGAGGTGGCGCTGGGCAAGGCGCTCGTGGCACGCTACCCGTGCGATTCGTTCACCATCGCCACGAAGTGCCTGGCTTGGGCGCTGCCCAACAAACAAGCGGCGCAGGAATGCCTCGACGTCTCGCTGAAGCGCCTAGGCACCGACTACGTCGACTACTACCTGCTGCACAACGTGGGAGGCCCGCGCACCGCGAAGTTCGACGAGTACGACATGTGGGACTTCGCGCAGCAGCAGAAGGCAGCCGGAAAGATCCGCTACGTGGGCTTTTCCATCCACGACGACGCGGAATGCCTGGACGAGCTGCTTAAGGCGCATCCCGAGATGGACTTCGTGCAGCTTCAGGTGAACTACCTGGACTGGGAGGACCCGCAGAACGAGGCGAAGAAGATGATGGAGGTGGCCGAGCGCCACGGCAAGCCCGTCGTCATAATGGAACCGGCCCGTGGCGGCCGCTTGTGCAACCTTCCCGACGACGTCGCCAGCATCCTTACGTCGGCGAAGCCCGGGTCCACACAAGCCGAGTGGGCCTACCGTTTCTGCTGGAACCTTCCGAACGTTGTGGCAGTCCTGTCGGGCATGTCGTCGGCCGAGCAGACCCGCGAGAACGTGGCGTCCTATGCGGCCAACACGCCATTCTGCGACGAAGAGCGCCGCACACTCGAAAAGGCTGTGGCGAAGCTGCGTTCGCTGGCCGAGATTCCCTGCACCGCGTGCAACTACTGCGTGAAGGGGTGCCCTTCCGGGGTGAAGATCCCGCAGATCATGGGGCTTTTGAACCTGGAGTCGATGACGCAGAACCACGAGTTCGTGAAAGGCCTATACAGCTGGCAGGCCGCAGACGGGCTGGCTAGCAGCTGCATCCAGTGCGGGCTGTGCGAATCGATGTGCCCGCAGCAGATAGACATCATCCACCAGCTCGAGGTGGCTGCCGAGAAGTACGAGTAACAGCTTGGGTAACGATGGGCGGAAAGTGCGACAATCAGGCCGGGGCTGGAGAGATGGAAGCGAGGTAAGCCAAAGGAGCCGAGAAATCCACTCGGCGAAGCCGAGTTAGTTCGAGGCGACGACGCGTCGAGCGGAATCTCACCAGCCCCGGCCCACAAACGTCACGCGCATGAAAGCAGGCAGGTGGCGTAGGCGGTGATGCCTTCTCCGCGGCCCTCGAAGCCTAGGTGCTCGGTGGTGGTGGCCTTCACGCCCACGTTTTCGACCCCTATCCCAAGGGCCTTGGCCAGGTTCGCGCGCATATCGTCGCGGTGGGGCGAGAGCTTCGGAGCCTGCGCGGCCACCACCGAGTCGACGTCCTCTATTCGGAAGCCCGCGTCGCGCACGGCTTGGGCCGCCGCTTCGAGCAGCACCAGCGAGTCCGCGCCTTCGAAGGCGGGGTCGGTGTCGGGGAACAGCTTCCCGATGTCGCCGATGCGTGCCGCGCCAAGGATGGCGTCGGCCACGGCATGGGCAAGCACGTCGGCGTCGGAATGCCCCGCAAGGCCCCGGTCGTAAGGAACGTTGACGCCGCCGATCATCAGCGGGCGCCCGTCTTCGGGCTTCGCGAACGCGTGCACGTCCATGCCTATTCCGCAGCGCATCCGCAGCCCTTCCTGGTTCGTCGCCATCATGCTGGCCCTTCTAGGCCAGGTCGTCTTCGAACATCTGCCGCACCGCCGAAGCCAGCAGCGTGTAGTCTTCGGGGACGGTGAGCTTGATGTTGTCGCGCTTGCCTTCCACCACCAGCACGCGTCCTCCGAGGCGCTCGATCAGCGACGAGTCGTCGGTGCCCACGAAGCCGTCGGCCATTGCCGATGCCTGCGCCCTGCGGTATATGCCGAGGCGGAACACCTGCGGGGTCTGCGCGTTCCAGAACACGCGGCGGTCGGGCGTTCCTGCGATGGCGCCGTCTTCCACCACCTTGAGAGTGTCTATGGCCGGGTGCGCCACCACCGCGCCGTCTGCGTCGATGTTCCCCTTCACGGTGTTGATGGTGTGCAGGATCAGCTCGGGGGTCACCAAAGGCCTCGCGCCGTCGTGTATCACGACGAACTCGAAGTCGTCGGGCACGGCCTCGAGCCCAAGATAGGCGGATTCCTGCCGGATCGACCCGGAAGGGGCCAGCACCACCGGCGTGGCGAACGGGAAGGGGTCTATCGCGCGCTTCAGGTATTCTTCCTGCCTGTCCTCGGGGCACACTATGACGATCAGCCCGATGTCGCCGACGGCGTCGAACGCCTCGGCCGACCAGGTCAGGATGGGCTTTCCGGCTATCTCGACCAGCTGCTTGCCGCCCTCGCGCCCGAATCGCTCGCCGGTTCCGCCTGCAAGGATGATTGCCGCGGTCTTCGGGTCCTTGTCGACGCATCCAACCAGCTGAAGCGACGGCTTGGAGTTGGCGTCGTCGTTGAGTATCTGCGAGATGAGCTCGGGAACTCTCAGCGTTTCGGGTGTGAAAACCGGGTCGATAGTCTTTGCCATGAGGTTACCTTCGCTCGCGTGCTCTATCATGTGACCCTAAGTATACGACGGAAAAGGACGGTGTGAACTTGGAGCTTCTGGCGCCGGCGGGCGGCTTCGAGCAGTTGCATGCGGCGCTTTCGTTCGGCGCCGACGCGGTGTACCTGGCGGCCGAGAGGTTCGGCATGCGTGCGCGTGCCGCGAACTTCGCGATGTCCCAGCTCCCCGACGCCGTCGAAGCCGCCCATTCCTGCGGCGCTAAGGTGTACGTCACCTGCAACGTGATGATGTCCCAGGGCGACCTGGCCCAGCTTCCGCCGTACCTTGAGGCCGTGGATGCGTCGGGGGCCGACGCGCTCATCGTTGGCGACCTGGGCGCCTTTGCTCTGGCCCGCAAGCATGCGCCGAGCTGTGCGCTGCACGTGAGCACGCAGGCGTCGGTGGCGAACTCCGAGGCGGCGAAGATGTGGCATTCGCTCGGGGCGTCGCGCATCGTGTGCGCCCGCGAGATGACGCTGGAGGACATCGTGCACATGCGCGAGGAAATCCCTGACGGCTTGCAGATTGAGGCCTTCGTGCACGGGGCGCAGTGCATGGCCGTGTCGGGCCGATGCCTGATCAGCTCGTACCTCACGGAACGTTCGGGCAACAAGGGCGAGTGCACGCAGCCGTGCAGGTGGAACTACTCGCTCGAGGAGGAAAAGCGTCCGGGCGAGCATTTCCCGGTCGACGAGGACGCCGGGTCCACGTTCATCATGAACGCCAAGGACCTGTGCATGGTGGAGCACCTGGACGCGCTGCGCGACGCCGGGGTCGATTCCGTGAAGATCGAGGGGCGGAACAAGAAGGCGTTCTACGTGGCGACGGTGGTAGGGGCCTACCGGCGCGCGCTGGACGGCGAACCTGCGTCCGCCGTCAGGGCCGAGCTGGACGCCGTGTCACACCGCCCCTACAGCGAAGGGTTCTACTTCGGCGACCCCAGGCAGGCCTGCGACTACGACGGCTACGAGCAGGAGACCATGCACGTGGCCGACGTCGTGGAATGCGTCGAGGGAGACGGCGCGGGCCTTTTCCGATTGGTGGCGAAATGCCGCAACCGGTTCGAAGAGGGCGAGGCCTTGGAGGTGCTTTCGCCGCACGTTGCCGTACGCGGGCTTGAAGTGCGCAACCTG
>CABVEH010000010.1 GCA_902497215.1 uncultured Eggerthellaceae bacterium
ACCTCGGGTACGTGTACGACCTGGCGGCGATGCTCGACGCCGACAAGAGGGCCCAGCTGTCCGCCGCGCCGTTCTCGCCGCAGTGGCCCGCATCGCTCGATCCGAACAGGTCGGTCATCGAGCAGGTGAGCGAGAAGGAAGTCCTCCTGTCCTACCCCTACGAGACCATGGACGCGTTCGTGCAGCTGCTGCGCGAGGCGGCGGTCGACCCCGAGGTGGTGTCCATACGCATCACGCTGTACAGGCTGGCGAAGCAGTCGCATCTGGCCGAGGCGCTGATCGCGGCGGCCGAGAACGGCAAGGAGGTGACGGCGCTCTTCGAGCTGCGTGCGCGCTTCGACGAGTCCAACAACATCGAATGGTCGCAGCGCTTCGAGCAGGCGGGATGCCGCGTCATATACGGGTTCCGCGACTACAAGGTGCATTCGAAGATCTGCTGCATCACGCGCCAGACCGAGGGTGGTCTGCAGTTCATCACCCAGCTGGGCACGGGCAACTACAACGAGAAGACGGCGCGGCTGTACACCGACTTCTCGTTCATCACGTCCGACCCGGCCATAGGGCGCGACGCGGCCGTGTTCTTCCGCAACATGACGCTTGAGAACGTCAGCGACGAGTACAAGCACCTGTGGGTCGCTCCGCTGCAGATCAAGCAGAACATCATCGCCGGAATCGACGAGCAGATCGCCAACAAGAAGGCGGGGAAGCCCGCCGGACTGTTCTTCAAGACGAACTCCATCACCGACAAGGAGATAATCGACAAGATCGTCGAGGCCTCGCAGGCGGGCGTGCAGTGCACGCTTATGGTGCGCGGCATATCGTGCATCGTGCCCGGCATCAAGGGCTACACCGAGAACGTGTGCGTCGTAAGCATCGTCGGGCGCCTGCTGGAACATTCCCGCATATACCTGTTCGGGCCGTTCGACGGCGACTTCAAGGTCTACCTGTCGTCGGCCGACCTAATGACCCGCAACATGGACAAGCGCGTCGAGATCGCGTGGCCGGTGGCGAATCCTGCCCTGCGCGACCAGATCCTCGGCTACATAGGCGCGTGCATGGCGGACACCGCCAAGCTTCGCGACCTGCTTCCGAACAAGAAGTACACCGACCTCGGCTTCTTCGCGAAGGCTGACAAGGAGAACGGCCAGGTGGTGCTGTTCGATTCGCAGGCCTACCTCATCCACGAGGCGCAGCGCAAGCGGCTGGAATCGGACGAGGCCATCCTGTCGCGGCAGGGCGCAGACGTCTCGCGCGTGCGCGACGTGGCGACCGACGAGCTCGAGCTTGATAGGCTGGGCGAGGAAGTTTCCGAGTTCGAGCGCGCCCAGGAAGAGGGGCGCGTCCAAGACGCCGGCGCGGTCGACGGGATCGACGCTGCCGCCGTCGCGCTGGAGGCGCTGAAAGGGGTCGGCGACGAACCCGAGGAGATGGCCGCCGACGCCATGGTCGACGGCGAGGCAGCCATGGATGCCTTCGGCGAGGAGGCGTCGGAGTTCGTGGACGCAGCGGGTGAGGGCGACGAAGCCTCCAGTGTCGGGATGGACGAAGTCGAGCAGCGCGTCGGATTCGATGAGCAAGACGAATGCGAGACCGCAGCCTACGCCGCTGACGGGAACGCATACGAAGAGCAGGAAGCCGCATTCGGAGTTCAGGAAGCTTCTTCGAATGACGCAGCGCTTCCCGAAATGCAGTCGGGACTGCCCGACATCTCGGGGCTGTATACGCCAGAGCCCAACCCCGAAGGGAAGTTCACGGTGCCCAACATGGAGGGCGAGCCGATAGAGGTTGCACGCGTGGGAGGCCCCGTTCCCGACGAGGCCGAGCAGGTGGATGACGCCACGGCCGAGGCATTCGCACGCGTCGAGGCGTTCGGTGGCATCGAGGCCGCCGATGCGCCCGGTGACGCCGATGCGCCAGGAGGTTCCGTGGAGGCCGAAGCCGGAGTCGACGAGCCTTCAACCATGTCGGAGGTGGCGGCCAGCATCGCCGAAGCCGTGGCAACCACCGCCGGCGCCGGGCCCGAAGTCTCCAAGGAACATGCCTTCGACGCCCTGGTGGCCGCAAGCGACCAGGCGCAGACTTTCGGCGAAGCGCCAGACTTCCAGGCCGACGCCCCGACGGACGCAGCGCATGCAGCGCCCAAGGTCGATTCCAAGGCGGAGTCCGACGCCAAACCTGCCAAGAAGGAGTCCTGGTTCAAGAGGCATTTCGGCTAGGAGACAGGGGGCCTGCACGCGCTTCGCGCAGGGCATCTGTGCGAAGGCGGCAAGCCGTCCTGCCGAAGCCGTTCCATCTGTGTTATAAACTAGGCAGCGCATGCATGATGTGCGCTGCCTTACACGAATGAAAGGGTTTTCCATGGAACTGTTCGGAATGCATATCGAACCTTGGGTCATCTGGGTTATCGTTGCCGTAATAGTCGTCCTTATCGTCGCGTTCGTGGCGAAGGGCTTCATCGACGAGATGAAGAAGAAGTAGGCACACCAAGTAGAAGCAGGTGACCGATGGCAGGAAACGTCGATCCCGTATACCAGCAAACGGGATACGACTACGCTGACCAGGCATATGGCAAGACCGCTCGACGCCGCAGTGCGTGGAGCGTTTTGTTTTTCATAGCCCTGTTCGTGTTCCTGGCCGCACTGGCCGGGGTAGGTTACATCGCCTACACCTACTGGTCCGGGCAGAACGCCTACGACGAGCTGACCGAGCACGTCGAGGTCGACGACAACGGCAGCTATCTCACCCTGGGGTCGTTCGACGTCGACTGGGACGCGCTTCGGGCCATCAATCCCGACGTCGTCGGCTGGGTGTACCTTCCCGACTCGCCGATCAACTACCCCATCGTCTGGCGCGAGAACAACGACAACTACTACATGAAGCACAACTTCGCAGGCAACGGCGTCGGAGCGTTCGGGGCCGAGTACGGATGCCCGGTGCTGAGCGAGGCGAACTCTCCCGAATGGACGGACCAGATCAGCTTCGTCGCCGGACACCACATGATGAACGGCACGATGTTCGCCTTCCTCGAGGACATGCAGGATAGCGCCGTCTTCAACGAGCACCGCACCTTCTACCTGCTTACCCCCGAGGGCAACTTCCGGCTGACGGCCATCGCCTGCGACAGCGTCCGGGGGACTTCCAAGGTCACGGTCATCCCCAACTTCGAAACCATCGAGGAATTCCGCCAGTACCTGACGCAGCACGTGCAGGAGTCGCTGGCCCAGCCCGATCCGGCCCTGCCTTCGGTCGACACCATCGACCAGGCGGTCGCCTTCTACACCTGCAGTGCGCCGGACGACAGGTACCGCATAATGGTCTACTGCGCCGTGGAGGAGTTCCTTCCTGCTGGAAGCGACGTGTCCAAGGGCAATTCGCTGGTGGACGAGGCCGACGTGGGAAGCGTCGGGTCTGCCATGGATGAAAGGTTGCAAGGATGACGAACCGTCCACTCCCTGACCGCATGGAAGAGGAATGCGGCGTCTTCGGAGTCTACGCCCCAGGCCATGACGTTGCGCGCATGACCGGCTTCGGGCTGCAGGCGTTGCAGCACCGCGGGCAGGAAAGCGCCGGAATCGCCGTCGGCGACGGGGTCACGGTCACGGTGGCGAAGGACCTCGGCCTGGTTACGCAGGTGTTCGACGACGCCTCGCTTTCGGCGCTCGAAGGCAAGGTCGCAATCGGCCACGTGCGTTACTCCACCAGCGGGTCGAAGGCGTCTTGGGAGGCGGCCCAGCCCCATATGTCCGCCATCGACGAGGTGCTTTTCGCGCTGGCGCACAACGGCACCCTGATGAACACCAACGCCATGCGGGCACAGCTGATCGCCGAAGGGGTACAGCTCTTCTCGGCAACCGATTCCGAGGTCGCCGCCAAATCCATCGGGCTCGTGACCAGGCAGACGCATCACCTCCGCGACGGCATCGCCGCAGCGATGGGGCGCATACAAGGGGCTTACGCCATGGTGGTGTGCACTGCCGACGCCCTTTATGCGTTCCGTGACCCGAACGGCATCCGTCCCCTTTGCATAGGCAAGCTTCCCGAAGGCCGCGGCTGGGTGGTGTCCTCCGAGACGTGCGGCTTGGACATAGTCGGCGCAGAGTACGTCCGCGACGTCGAGCCAGGCGAGATCGTGCGCGTGAACGAGGAAGGCCTCGTTTCGTCGCAAGGAGTTCCTGCCTCCAGGCGCGCGTCCTGCATCTTCGAGTACGTCTACTTCGCGCGCCCCGACAGCGTCATCGACGGGCAGAGCGTCTACCAGGCCCGTCGCGCCACCGGGCATATCCTGGCACTGGAGGCGCCGGTGGAAGCCGACCTCGTGCTGGGCGTGCCCGACTCCGGCGTGCCTGCGGCGCTCGGCTATGCTGCCGAAAGCGGCATCAAGTACACCGACGGCATAGTGAAGAACCGCTACGTAGGACGTACCTTCATCCAGCCCACCCAAGAGATGCGCCAGCTTGGCATCAGGCTGAAGCTGAACCCGCTGCCCGAAGTGATCGCAGGCAAGAGGCTCATCGTCATCGACGACTCCATCGTGAGGGGGAACACCTCGAAGAAGCTGGTCAAGATGCTGCGTGACGCGGGCGCCTCGGAGGTCCACCTGCGCATCACAAGCCCCGAGGTTATGTGGCCCTGCTTCTACGGCATCGACACCGACACCCGTGAGCAGCTGCTTGCCGCCAACATGAGCGTCGACGAGATGAACGAGTGGATCGGGTCCGATTCCCTGGCATTCCTGTCTTTGAAAGGCCTGCATGACGCCGTGCGCAACGCAAACCACGACGGGTTCTGCGACGCCTGCTTCACAGGCGACTATCCCGTGGGCACGCCCGAGGGCGCCGACAACCAGCTGGGCCTGTTCGAGACGGAATAGCCTTGCCTCCGTTCTTCCCGGCGCCTGTTATCGCTTCTTGCTTGTTCGTGGCGTTTTCCGTCAAGCCGTCTGAGGCGGTAAGTCGCTTCATCTTCAAGCATGGGATAGGTGAACCTTCTTCCGCGCTGCTTTCGTTTTACGATTTCCTGACTCGCCGCGAGGCTTTCCATCTTTAGGCTCCCTCCGCTGAATCTCGTAGTCGCCTGCAACTAAGGCTTGCTTTCCCCTTTCGTTTCTCATCCACCGTGTTCTGCGGAAAAGCGGAAAAGCGCGCTCTAGCCTCCTTTTTTGCTTGATCTTCGAGTGCGTTTCGTCCTTTTCGTTGGCTTTTGCACGGAAATGATTCAGATTTGGCAAAATAATGCCCGATTCGGTCGATTTTTCCGCTTGTGGGCAGAGTTTTTTACATGCATGTAATGATTGCGAGCGCGGGAGCTGGGCTTTCTTGAAACAGATGTCATTCAGGGTGCGGAATCCTACGTCAATCGGAGCTTCTTTTGACCGAATCGAGCCATTTTTTGCCAAAAATGATCAATTTTCGCGCACGGGAGTATCGAGGCGAATTCGAATTGCTTCAACGCACAGACGAAGGCGGCCATTCGTTTGTTGCTAGATAACTTGCTTGCAGGAAGACTTGAAGCGAACCGCCGCCTGAGGATGTGCACTGGAATAGCTATCCTTCGGAGCAGACGGTCGTCCGCAGACGGCCTTCTCGTGTTCGAGGGATGGCTGCTTTAGATGCTTCGAAGTTTTATAAGGGTCCGACGTAGTCGAGCTTGTTTTTCAACGAACCCATCGCCTTCGTTCCGGATTCTCACTCCGAGCTTGGAGGCGACGGACTTGGCGATCTTGTCCGTTTTGCCGATGCTGGATATTTCTTTGTTGGTGACGGTTTGCACGTCGTACCCCAGCAGCTTGATGTCGTTGCGTCGCTCCGAATCGGCCGCAATCTTTTCGGCGCCGGTGTGGAACTGGTCGCTGTCGTATTCTAGAGCCAGCTTGCTTTCGGGCCATGCGAAATCAATGATGATGGAAGATCGGTTCAAGGCGGAACCGCGGGGCGCGCTCAAGTCCAGCTGGTAATTCAGCCTTGGTTTCGGGAGCCCGTAGCCACCAAGGCGTCGGGGGAGCGTGAGCAGCATGGCTAGCTCTGCCTCTCTGGGGGATGCGGCGTTGTCTATAACATGCTTGGCTGCCTGTCTAGCAAGTGGCGAGCCTTGGACACCTTCGAGTCGGTCAAGGAATGCCGTCAGTTCTTTTACGCTGAACATCGGCTCGCATTTCGAAAAGCCTCTAAGGTCGACGCTGTTTGGCGTGAAGGAGCCTGTCATCTCATAGCCCAGCACAGCTGCATCAAGGCCATTTTTCTTGCTAGCCTGACGAATGTGAACTTCGGGCTTGTTACATATATGCTTCCGTCCAGTCGGCACAGAGACTGCGAAGGCAGGCTTCCGGAAAAGACGGAATAGCTGATTCTGTTTGCGTGATGCGAGTCGTTCTTGTTTGAGACAAGCACGTGGATGGATTCGTCTTCAATGCCTAGTTGTTCGCAGGCTGCCGCTATGTCGGACGCGGGTGCGATCTTTGCAGGAACGCGTGCCAGGCGACACGGCCGTGCGTCGAACAGGCTTGAGCCGGTAATTCCGCTTCGTCTCCAGAAGGAGAGCGCGGTTTCGTCTGTGAGGATTATCGCCATGCATGAAGCCTAGCAGACAGGCCTTTCGGGAAACTTAACGCCGACTTACATGGAACTTGGCGATCGGGCGGAAGCGGACGAAAGCCCAAGGATGCGAAGGTGCAATCATAAGCAGCGAGCAAAGCGAAGCCAGACGCATGGGCCGAAGCGAAGTGTAGGCATCATCGAAGCGGAAAGCCGAAATGGATCCATGGCGGGAAGCAGGGATACAGATGGAAGCGCGGAAGAAAGCGGGGGCGACGTACGACCTTCGGTGCTCCCATCTTGTACAATGACCCTATCCAACGATTGGGGTTTCAGCATGGCAGAGCAGATCACTTATTCCCAGGCAGGCGTCGACATCGTCGAAGGCGCGAAGGCGGTGGACGCCATCAAGCCTCTGGTCCGGCGCACGTACAGAAACGAGGTGGTGGGGGACATCGGCGGGTTTGGCGGCCTGTTCTCCATCGCCGCGGCGAAGGACATGGAAGACCCTCTGCTGGTCAGCGGCACCGACGGCGTGGGCACGAAGCTCAAGGTCGCGCAGATGCTGGGCGTCCACAACACCGTGGGCATCGACCTGGTCGCCATGTGCGTGAACGACATCCTGGCCACGGGCGCCGAGCCGCTGTTCTTCCTCGACTACGTCGCCGTGGGGAAGCTGTCGTCCGAGGCCATGGCGTCCATCGTGGAGGGCATCGCGAAGGGATGCATCATGTCCGGATGCTCGCTGATCGGCGGCGAGATGGCCGAGCATCCCGGCGTGATGGCCGACGACGATTACGACCTGTCCGGTTTCTGCGTGGGAATAGTCGACCGTCCCAAGATGCTCGACCCGGCGCGCGTCCGCGTCGGCGACGTGCTTGTGGGCCTGCCGTCCAGCGGGCTTCACTCCAACGGCTACTCGCTTGCCCGCAAGGTGGCAGTCGAAGGCAGGACGCGGGAAGAGCTTTCTCAGTCGCGCGACTACCTGAACGGCAAGAGCATCCTGGGCGCGCTTCTCCAGCCCACGCGTATTTACGTGAAGCCGGTCCGCGAGGTGATGAACGCCGTCCCGGGCGCTCTGCATGCATTGGCGCACATCACCGGAGGCGGTATCTCGGAGAACCTCAACCGCGCGCTCAACGACGGCGTCGACGCGGAGGTGCGTCTTGGAACCTGGGACGTGCCGCCAATCGTGCAGTTCGTCTGCGAGGAGGCCAGCCTTTCGCAGGAGGAGGCGCTCAAGACCTTCAACATGGGAGTGGGCATGGTCCTCGTGGTCGCGGCCGACCAGGCTGACGACGTGATGCGCGAGCTGTCGAAGATGGGCGAGAGGCCGTTCGTCATGGGCAGCATCGTTGCCGGTGACGGCAAGGTTATATATAGGTAATTTAAGGCGTGACGGGGGACGTTCATTTTTTGACACATCGAAGGCTTGCTTGTTGACGAAGGGGAGCGCTTTACGTGCTACGGTGGACGCAGATGAGCTGCGGCCCTACGTCGGCCTGCAGCAGATGTGTCAAAAGCGAACGTCCCCCGTCACGCCTAAGCGCGGATTCGAAAGGAAGGCAAGATGTCGAACCTCAAGATAGGCGTTCTGCTCTCTGGAAGCGGCACCAACCTGCAGGCCATAATTGACGCGGTTCGCGACGACGGTCTTCCGGTCGAAATCGTGCACGTCGTGTCCTCGCGTCCCGACGCGTACGGCATCGAACGTGCCGAGGAGGCAGGCATCCCGGTAACGGTGATGAACCGGTCGATGTACGAAGACCCGTGCGCCGCCGATGCGCATATCGTGGAAGCGCTCAGGGACGCCGGCGCGGAATACGTCGTCATGGCGGGATACATGCGCAAGGTCACGCCAGTCATGCTCGGCGCGTTCCCCGACCGCGTGTTGAACCTGCATCCGGCGCTTCTGCCTTCGTTCGTGGGCGCGCATGCAATAGACGACGCCTACAACGCGGGCGTGAAGGTGACGGGCGTTACCGTGCACCTGGCCAACGAGGAATACGACAAAGGACCCATAGTCGCCCAGGTTCCGGTGCGCATAGAGGAAGGCATGTCGCTGGACGAGTTGGAGACCGCCATACATGCCGTCGAGCACGTGCTGTACCCGCGCGTCCTGCGCCAGATCGCCGAAGGCCGCGTGACTATCGGCGACGACCGCCACGTGCATATAGAAGAGTAGGGTGCGTCCCCCTGACACGCATGTCTCGGATTTCCGCCATGCGAATGGGGCGCATCGGTTGGCGAAAAGCCTTGCCGGGTCTAGCGATTCGACCCGAAGTTACGGCAAACGGCGCATGAGAAAACGTCTTCACAATTCTGGGGCGATATAAGACCCCGAGTTTCAAAAAAGCAGAATAACGCCAGCAAGAGCCCCACAACACCGTAGGCGAAAAATGGTGCGCTCTGGCGCGTATGCGAGTGGCGTCCAAAAAAACTTTCGGCAAAAACTTGATTTTTTTTTCAATGACTAGAGTGGTATCTGCATGTGTTCGTGCATCTTATGCGAAAAGGGTACGAAAACCAAAGGAAAGGAATTTTTGGCATGAAGAAGAAATTTGCAGCAGCATTCGTTGCCTTCGCGCTTGCTATGGCGATGCCTGCAGCAGCCTTTGCTGCCCCCGAGAGCAGCCCTGAGGCTGAGTCGGTTGCGGGCAACCCGGGCACTGTTGCTATTGACACGGCTGATCAGGGCAATGGCGACATGTCGGCCATCGCCATCACCGGCAACGTTTCCGGCGTTTACGCCAACAACTTCGGCACGACCCTGGCTGACTCCAAGACCAACGCCGACAACTATGCTACCGAGAAGGGCACCGAGGCTTCCGCCAAGGCTATGGAGGAGGCTACGAAGGCCAACCAGGCCAAGATCGACGCTCTCAATGTTGCGATAAACAAGGTTGACGCAACTCCTCAGGAGATTGCCGCCGCTCAGGCGCAGCTCGCTGAGATCAACGCCGCCATCGCCAAGGCCGGCGCCGACGCCACCAAGGCTTGGACCGACGCTGCCAAGGCCTACAACAAGGCCGTCGGCAACTTCGCCAACATCAACGGCAATGAGGTCATCAACACCTTCGAGCTGCAGGGCGACAACGTTGGCGGCATGACCGTCACCATCGTGCTCGACAAGTCGAAGTACGCTGGCCACACCGTGACCGCTCTCATCCTCGACGAGAACGGCAAGACCATCCAGAAGACCCTGGTCGTCGACAAGAACGGCTGCATCAAGATCGAGAAGGACGGCTTCTGCGTCTGGACCCTCGTTGACTGCAGCGGCGGGCTGCCGGCAGGCGTCGTGCCTGAGAACGGCGTCCAGCAGGCCGACTTCGAGAAGGCTCTGAACGTCCTTGGCAACGCCACCGACAAGGGCACCTCTCCCAAGACGGGTTGCTAATCACCCCTTATTCGTTTTGAACACAGCATAAAAGATGCATGAATTCGCGATTTCATGTGGAAGGGGAGCTGTAGGGGCTCCCCTTTCTCGTCTTGATGCCCGTGTTCGCCAAACGAATGCGCCGATGGCGTGCCAACACGCCGAATGCTACCAGAAGGTGACGGGCGTTGCACTTGATGCCCTCGAAAGGAAGGATGAAATTGGCCGCTAGCCCCAACAACGACCACAACGGCAAGAAGAAGCCCACCTACAGGAAGTCTTCCGACGGAAAGGCCTCAATCGGCAAGGATGCGGGCCAATCCAAGGTCCGGAAGATTCCCCCTGCGAATCCTCAAGACGCCAAACCGATGCGGGAAAGTGCGGAAGCTTCCGAGAAGGACGCCTCATCGAAGGACATCAGAGGCGAGGCAAAGCCACCGAAGGCCATCAAGGGCGAGGCGAAGCCTTCGGACGACGCCGACAAGAAGGCGGATGCGAAAAGCGAGGACAAGCCTGACGGTGAAGCGAAGCCGAAGGAAGCGAAGCCGAAGGAAGCGAAGCCGAAGGAAGCCCAGAAGCCGCACAGCCATGTCGCTGCGAAGAAGAAGTCTAGGAAGCCGCTGGCCATAGGCATAGCGGCCGTCGTGGTGGCCGCGGTCGTTGTCGTGGGAGTAGGGCTCGGCCTTTCGGGCAACAACGAAGCCGGCGAGGCCCAGGACGAGACGATGCTTTCGTTCTCGGACACGAAGTACAACGACGCCGGCGAGCTTGTGAACCCCGTCGATTGGGACGAGTGGATCGGCCGCAACCCCGACGTGTATGCCTGGTTGCAGGTGGAAGACACCAACGTCGACTATCCCATCCTGCAGCATCCACTGGTTGACGACTACTACCTGATGCGCAACATCGACGGCGAGCCGGAGGTGAACGGCACGCTGTACACGCAGGTTGGGTACAACACCAAGGACTTCGAGGAAGACCCTGTGACCCTGATTTACGGCCACACCTTCGAACAGGCCGACACGATGTTCACCACGCTTCACAACTTCGAGGACGAGACGTTCTTCGAAGAGCATCCAACCTTCTACATCTATACGCCCGACGAGCGCCTGGAATACGAAGTGGTGTCGGCGTTCGAGTACGACAACAGCCATATATTGATGGCGAACGACATGAGCGACCCGCAGGTGCGCGCCGACTTCTTCAAGATGGTGCAGGACCCGAGCTCCATCAACAAGAACGTCAGGAAGCTGGAAGCGGAGCTGAACCCCGACAAGGACAAGCTGCTGATTCTCAGCACGTGCACGCAGCCTGCCAACAACAATGCCCGCTACCTGGTGGCGGCCGTTCTCAAGAACGCCGAAAGCACGGAGGACGTCGACGTCGACGACGACAGCGGAGTAGTGGAAGAGCACGAGATAACGCAGGAAGAGCTCGACGCGATGCCGGACGTCGAGTAACCGGAATTCCTTCCTGAGAAAACCACCGATCAGGGGGCAGGAGCTGAACAAGGCGTCACGGGCCAGCCATTCCTTTCTTTTGGCAAAAAGATCCTTGCCGGCCGCGTGACGTCTTTTCCAGCCCCTGCCGCCCGGTTGGTCTTCGGCAAGGTGGGGAGCATGGCCCCACCCTCATGCAGCAGGCGGATTCAACCGTCGAGGGTGGGGCTTTGCTCCCGAATCCTTGAAAGCCCAGAGGGGTGAACAGCGGCATAGGCGGGCGGTTTGCAAACCGCATTGAGCCGCATAGGAGCCACTTGCTTCACGGTAAGCACATATCGAAGGAAAAGACCGCACGAAAGCGCCGCAAGCGCATAGCCAAGGCGGCGGCAATCTGCGTGGCTGGGGCATGTTGCCTGGCCTTGGTGGCAGTAGGCGTGCTTGCTGCGTTCACTGCGATGGGGAAGGGGAACCTTCTGCGTGAGTTCGCAATCGGTTCGCCTGAAGGAGTCGCGACTTCCGATGGTGGCAAAACCGTGGCTTTCGAGGGAAAGAAGTACTCCCAAAAGGCGGGCATGACTTCGATTCTGCTGCTTGGACACGATGGGCGGCAGGACGAGCATCTGAACGGGCAGACGGACTTCGTGATGGTGGTGGCCATAGACACGGAAACAGGCGAAATCAGCCTGATATCCATTCCGCGTGACACCATGGTTTCCGTCAGGCGCACCTTGGACAAGTCGGACGAATACTACGACACCCAGGAGCTTCAGATAGCAGCCGCCTTTGCCTACGGGTCGGATTTCGACCATTCTGCGCAGAACGTGTGCGATGCGGTTTCCAGCATCATGTACAACATTCCTATGAATTACTACTACGTTTTGGACGTGAACGGCGTAGGCGCTTTGGCCGATGCGGTGGGTGGCGTGCAGCTGGAGTCGATGGAGGACGTCCCGAAAACCGACATGAAGAAAGGGGAGTGGCTCGACCTTGAAGGAGATGCCGCCCGGCTGTATGTGACCGAACGCGACACCAACGTATTAGGCTCCGCCTTCACCCGCCTGGATAGGCAACGTCAGTTCGTCGATGCCTATCTGGAGAAACTGATGGAGGTCTCGAAAAGCAATCCGGGGGTCTTGATGGCCACTTACGACGCACTGGCTTCGTATTCGACCACGAATCTCGGGCCTGCCGAGTTCTCTTACCTTGCCAGCGTGTTCCTTGACCATGGCATCGACGACCTTCAAACGTATTCCCTTGGCGGGGAATACGTTCATAACGACGAAACGGGCTACGCCGAATACCATGCAGACCCGCAATCGATGTACGACATCGTCCTCGACGTGTACTACGAGCCCGCGTAAGTTTGAGGCGTGTCGGGGGACGTTCGGCTTCCCGCGTGTTCCAAACCTGATAAAGTGGGACGCATGAAAACGCACGCTCGACAGGAGGACGCATGAACCGCAAAGTCATAGAAGGAATCGTCGACGACCTGAACGCCGGGCGCACGCCGACGCTCGACGTCGCCGACTTCCCCTGCTTCTCGGAAGAGGCTACGGTGGGCAACCCGCACATGGGCCCCGAAACCCTGCAGGCCATCGCGAACGGCCTGACCCAGGCCGACGTGCCCACCTTTGAACGCGCCCTTCGCGCCATGGACGAAGGCGACCTGGCGTGGCTCGGCTTCAAGGTGGTGTACGACCCGGCCGAGGCCCAGACGAACACCGACAACGAGGTCACCAAGAAGTACGGCGACGTGGGCTCGGCCGACGGCGAGTCGATGGTGTTCTTCTGCAACGACGCCAAGGAGATAGTGAGCCCCCGCGAGCCTTCGCCGCGCGACGTGTTCCAAATGAAGGACGTCACACGCGGCCCCTCCATGCACAACGAGCAGTTCGAAGGCCTCATCTGGGCAAGCGTGCCTCTGTTCGGCAAGGTGCGCGTGTGGCTGCTTGGCGCATCCGACGCCGCTTCCGAAGTGGCCGCGCTGGCCGACCACGTGGGATTCCACGTGGTGGTGGTCGACTACGACCCGGCCTACCTCAACGCCGACCGCTTCCCGACCGCCGAGCGCATCATGCTGCATGGCGGCGACTTCCACGAGCTGGCCAACATGACCGCGTCGCCCGACGACTACGTGTGCGTGCTGACTCGCGGCCACATGTTCGACCCCCAGGGTTGCGTGTGGGCGATCGAGAACGGCGTGCACTACGTGGGCATGATGGGCTGCGCCGGCAAGAACTCCACCGTGCACGACCTGGTGATCGACGCCGGGGTGACCGAGGCCGACTGGGACCGCATCAAGCGCCCCATCGGGCTGAAGTTCGGTGCGAAGACGCCCGCCGAGCTGGCCATAGCGATAGTCGCCGAACTCGTCGACGTTCGCTACAGGCAGCGTTATAGTGAAGAGGCACAGCAAAAGCACGAGTCGTCTTTGGGAAGGTAGACCATGGCTGATCCTAAAATCAAGCGCGTGCTCATGTCCGTGACGGACAAGAGCGGAATCATCGAGTTCGCCCGCACCCTCAGCGAGGAGTTCGGTGCCGAAATCATATCCACCGGAGGCACCGCCAAGGTGATCGCCGAGGCAGGCATCCCCGTGACCCCCATCGACGAGGTCACGCAGTTCCCAGAGATGATGGACGGCCGCGTGAAGACGCTGCATCCGCGCGTGCACGGAGGCCTTCTGGCCAAGCGCGACAACGCCTCGCACATGGCGCAGGCGGCTGAGCACGGCATTGAGATGATCGACATGGTGGTCGTGAACCTGTACGCGTTCAACAAGACGGTCGACTCGGGCTCCGACTTCGACACCTGCATCGAGAACATAGACATCGGCGGCCCGTCCATGCTGCGTTCTGCCGCCAAGAACTTCGAGAGCGTGGCCGTGGTCACCGACCCAGCCTCCTACGGCGAGATCGTGGAAGAGATGCGCCGCAACGGCGGATGCACCACACGCCCCACGCGCGCGAAGCTCGCGCTTGACGTGTTCACCACCACCAGCGCCTACGACGGCTCCATCGCGAAGTGGCTGGGC
>CABVEH010000011.1 GCA_902497215.1 uncultured Eggerthellaceae bacterium
GGTCAGGTGGTTCGCTTCACGCTGATGTGTCAAAAGTGAACGTCCCCCGTCACGCGGAAGCGTCGTCGGCCCTTTCCAACAAGGAACGGCAGCGCCTGAAGAAGCTGGTGGCGTCGTGCGAGAAGAAGATGGCCACCACCCAGGGGAAGATCGACGAGGCGGAATCGCTCATGGCCGAGACCGACCCCACCGACTATGCGGCCCTTGTCGCGTGCCAGGACGAAATCGCCGAGCTGAAGACGAAGCTTTCCGAGCTGGAGACGGAATGGCTGGAGGCCCTGGAGGCTCTGGGGGAATAGTTCTGACGAAAGAGTGTGACAGTGGTCGGGTCATTTGTCACGTTGCGCTATTGAGCCTTCTGTTGTCAAGCATATCGTCAGCGCAATGTGACAAATGACCCGACCACTGTCACACTCGTCGCAGAATCCAGCGGTATAATTGCCGAACGAAACGACCCTCATGGAAAGGAGCGTCAATGGACGCGAAGGTTTACGACCTCATCAACGACCAGATCAACAAGGAGCTCTACTCGGCTTATCTCTACCTGTCAATCGCCGACTATTACGCAGACGCCGGCCTCGACGGCTACGCAAACTTCTACACGATCCAGGCGCAGGAAGAGCGCGACCATGCGCTCATCTTCCGTAAGTACCTGCTCGAGAACGATAAGGTGCCCGCGCTGAAGGCCATCGACGCCCCCGACAAGGAGTTCCACGACTTCATGGAGCCTCTGAAGGCCGCATACGCCCACGAGCAGTACGTCACCGACCTGATCAACAACATCTACAAGGTCGCCGTCGAGGTGAACGACTACCGCGCCTGCCAGTTCCTGCAGTGGTTCATCGACGAGCAGATGGAAGAGGAAGACACCGCCCGCGACATGATCACGAAGATGGAACTCTTCGGCGAGGACAGGCACTCCCTGTACGAGCTCGACGTGAAGCTGCAGGCAAGAGTCTACTCCGCCCCCGCCAAGCTGGCTGAATAACCCGCTTCGAGCGCACAACGTTCCAAGCGCACAAAAAAGCCGCGAGCCAAACAGGCCCGCGGCTTTTTCTTTCATATGCTTCGAAAACCTACTGCTGCGCCTCTTCGAAGGTGAAGGCGGTTTCGGCGGCCTCGGCGGCTGCCTGCTCGTCGCCCATCGCGTCGAAGTCTTCGACGGATGCCTCGGCCTCGGCTACGGTTTCCTGCTCGATGCGCTCAAGATCTTTGCGGGCATCTTCGTCTCTGGTGTCAATCATTTCAATCTCCTCCTTTTGGTCGGCGCCATTTCCTCTTGTGCGTCCGATTCTATGCCCGCTTGCGGGGGCGGTCCGTGCTCGCTTCCTTTTGTCAAGCCGCCGTTACTGGGAGGATGCCATCGCGAGAGATTGCAGAAGGTGCCTTCCGGGTCACAGATGTGTAACCGATGGCAAGGCCGACGACGCGGCCTGCGCGCATTGAATCATCATCTAGTGTCATGGACGGATGCGGGCAATGCGAGGCCCGAGCGAAAGGAGCGTGTTCTACATGTCTAAGAAGGTAGCCATATTCGTGGGGAACGGAACGGAGCCCGTCGAGGCCGTAGCCCCGGCCGATGCCCTCACCCGCGGGAACGTGGCCGTAGACTTCATCAGCGTGATGCAGGGCACCGAGGTGAACCTTGCGCAGAACATAAAGATGCAGGCCGACATGGTCGAAGGAAGGTTCGACCCCTCGGACTACGACATGATAGTCATCCCTGGCGGATCCGTGGGCGTGGAGAACCTTGCCAAGAGCGGCGTGGTCGCCGACGCGCTTCGGCAGTTCATGGGGGAAGGCCGCAAGGTCTCGTCCATCTGCGCCGGGCCGACCATTCTGGCCGACATGGGGCTTTTGGAAGGCTATGCGGCCACATGCTATCCCGGCTGCCAGACAAACTTCCCTGCAGGGTGCTACCAGGACGTGCGCGGGGTGGTGGTCGACAGGAACCTAATCACCGCGTCGGGCCCCGGACAGGCGCTCGAGTTCGGGATCGCCATGCTGCGCTCGCTTGTGGGCGACGAGGTGGCCGACAGTGTGAAGGCCGGCATGCTCGTAAGCTAGCCTTCCGCCCGGGCTCCCGATGCCTTCCGCGAAATGCAACCGCTGGTTGAGCAGCCTCGCATTCCCGCCGTTTGCGGCACCGAAACGCGGCTTTTTTGAGTAATTGCAAGCAATGGTTGCTTGCAATCCTCGCATTTATGGGTAGGCTGTTAGGATGCTTCAGCTCAAGAACATCCGAAAGTCCTACACCACCGGCGACTTCACGCAGGTCGCGCTCGACGACGTTTCGGTGTCGTTCCGCGACAACGAGTTCGTCGCCATACTGGGCCCTTCCGGTTCGGGCAAGACCACCTTGCTCAACATCATAGGCGGCCTGGACAACTACGACTCGGGCGACCTGGTGGTGGACGGCGTGTCCACCAAGAAGTACAAGGACCGCGACTGGGACACGTTCCGCAACAACCGTGTCGGGTTCGTGTTTCAAAGCTACAACCTCATCCCGCACCAGACGGTGCTGCAGAACGTCGAGCTGGCGCTGACGCTTTCCGGCGTGGGGCGTGAGGAGCGCCGCAAGCGCGCGGTCGAGGCGCTCGAACGCGTGGGGCTGGGCGAGCACGTCAACAAGCGCCCGAACCAGCTCTCGGGCGGCCAGATGCAGCGCGTCGCCATAGCCCGCGCGCTCATCAACGACCCCGAAATCCTGCTGGCTGACGAACCCACGGGCGCGCTCGACAGCAAGACCAGCATCCAGATCATGGACCTGCTGACCGAGATTGCCTCGGACAGGCTCGTGGTCATGGTCACGCACAACCCCGAGCTCGCAGAAGACTATGCCACGCGCATCGTGAACCTGGCCGACGGCGAGATCGTGAACGACTCCGACCCCTACGTGCCCACTGCGGCCGACCTGGCCAAGGTGTCCAAGAAGAAGATCCGCCGCACCTCCATGAGCTTCCTCACGGCGCTCTCGCTTTCCTTCAACAACCTTATGACGAAGAAGGGCCGCACCATCATGACGGCCTTCGCCGGGTCCATCGGAATCATCGGCATCGCGTCCATCCTTGCGCTTGCGAACGGCGTGAACAACTACATAGCCAGCGTGGAAGAGGAGACGCTGTCCTCCTATCCGCTGCAGATAACCAGCACCGGGTTCGACATGAGCTCCATGATGGTGTCGTCAATGGGAATGGGAGGCACGTCTTCCGACGACGGCGACGACGCCGCAACCCAGGAGGCGGGCGACGACACCGTTGTGCGCGAGGCGGAAATCATGGGCCGCATGTTCGAAAGCGTGGGGTCGAACGACCTCGCGTCGCTGAAGGAATACCTGGACAGCGGCGAAAGCGGCATCGACGAGTTCGTCAACGACATCGAGTACAAGTACAACGTGACGGCGAACGTCTTCCTGGCCGACACGGAGAACGGCGTCCAGCAGGTGAACCCCGACACGACGTTCGCGTCGATGGGCCTGGGTTCTGGCATGTCCACCAGCGGCATCATGTCGCAGATGATGAGCACCGACATGTTCGCCCAGATGATGGGCACCATCGACATGGCGAAGGAGGGCTACGACGTCAAGGCTGGCCACTGGCCCGAGAAGCCCAACGAGTGCGTGCTCGTGCTGACGCACAACGGAAGCGTCAGCGACTTCCTTCTCTACATCCTTGGCCTGCGAGACCGTACCGTTCTAGACGACATGGTGCGGGCGTTCGTGAACGAGGAGGAAGTGGTCACCGAGGTGGACGACGACAAGGAGTTCACCTACCGAGACCTCCTCGACCTGAAGCTGAAGCTCGTGTGCTCGGCCGACTTCTATCAGTACGACGAGGAATTCGACGTGTGGGTGGACAAGTCGGGCGACGAGGAGTACATGAAGGGCGTCATCGCCAACAGCGAGGACTTGGTCATATCGGGCATCGTACAGCCGAAGGATGACGCCAACACTACCATGATGAACTCGGGCATCTACTACACGCCCGCGTTGACCGACATGCTGATCGAGCAGGCCGGCAAGACCCAGATCGTGCAGGAGCAGCTGGCCGAACCTGCCGTTGACGTGTTCAACGGCAAGACGTTCGCCGAGGAAGCCGAGGACGGCGGTGCGGACGAGGAATCCCCCATGGAGAACCTGTTCACCGTGGACACCGACGCGCTTTCTGCGGCGTTCAAGTTCGACGAGAGCAAGATGAAGCTCGACCTGTCAGGGCTCGACATCGACTTCGACTCGTCCAGCCTGCCTGAACCCCCGCCGTTCGACATGAGCGCAGTGGGAGGCGCGGGAGATGGGTCGGGTGGCGCCGGATCCGATCAGAACGCCCAGGCTGTGAGTCAGATGATTTCGGCATTGTTGGCCGACTATATGCGGCTTTGGGAAGCAGGAGAACTCAATCCAATGCCAAATCTTGCAGACCCCTCCAGCATCCAGCCGTCTATCGAAGGTTATCTGACGAATCAACCCACGGCCCAGGCCATAATGAAGCAGTACGCCGATGCCATGGCCGCTGCGCAGCAACAGCAGATGGCCGCCATGCAGGGCTACATCCAGCAGTACATGCAGGACTACATGACCCAGACGATGACGGCGCTTTCCGCGCAGATGCAGCAGTCCATCGCCACGGCCCTCACCAAGGCTATGGGCGACTTCTCGGCCAGCATGTCCAGCGCCATGTCCATCGACGAGGAGGCGTTCAAGGACGCGTTCTCGTTCGACATGACCGAGGACGAGCTCACCGAGCTCATCATGTCCATGATGTCACCCGAGGAGGCCTCGTTCGACAACAACCTGGCGAAGCTCGACTACGCGCAGATGGACAAGCCCTACGAGATCGACATCTTCGCGAAGGACTTCGAGGCGAAGCAGGGGGTCATCGACATCCTGGACGCCTACAACGACCGCATGAACTCCAGCGGCCAGGAATCGAAGGCCATCACCTACACCGACATCGTGGGCGCGCTGATGAGCTCGGTTACCACCATCATCGACATGATCAGCTACGTGCTTATTGCGTTCGTGTCCATCTCGCTGGTGGTCAGCTCCATCATGATCGGCGTGATCACCTACATCAGCGTGCTCGAGCGCCGCAAGGAGATCGGCATCCTGCGCGCCATCGGCGCCAGCAAGGGCAACATCTCGCAGATATTCAACGCCGAGACGGTCATCGAGGGGCTGATATCGGGCGTGCTTGGCGTGGGCATCACGGCCCTTGCATGCATTCCGGCCAGCGCAATAGTCTATGCGCTGTTCGACGTTCCCGACGTTGCCAGCCTGCCTTGGGTGGCGGCGTTGGTGCTGGTTCTCATCAGCGTGTTCCTGTCGTTCATAGCCGGACTGATCCCGGCCAGCTCGGCCAGCCGCAAGGATCCGGTGGAGGCTTTGCGCAGCGAGTAGCATGGGCGAACGTCCCCCGACACGCACTGCGCGCTCGATTCGCTATGTAATCAAGCGCGAACGCTGGGCGAATTGTTTTAATATACTCGCATGGTCTTTTCCAGCCTCATCTTCCTGTTCGGGTTCCTGGTCGTCTATCTGGCGGTCTATTTCCTTGCGCCCGAAAAGTACCGCAACCAGGTGCTTCTCGTTGCCTCGCTCGTCTTCTACGCGTGGTCGGGCCCGAAGTTCCTCCTGGTGCTTCTGGGCGAGTCGCTGATAAGCTGGTTCTGCGCCCTGCGCGTGGCGCGCGCGAAGGACAAGCGTGGGCGGCGCATATGGCTGGTCGTGGACATAGTTGGGCTGCTGGGGCTTCTGGCCTACTTCAAGTACGCCGTGTGGATCATGGGCAACTTCCAGTTCGTGTTCGGCGTTCCCGAGCTCATCCCAACCATCGTGCTGCCCATCGGCATATCGTTCTACACGTTCCAGCTGATCACTTACGTCGCCGACGTCTACTGGGGGAAGGTGCAGGCCCAGCCGGCGTACTGGAAGGTGTTGCTCTACGCGTCGATGTTCTTCCAGTGCATCGCAGGCCCCATAGTTCGCTATGACACCATCGCCAACGAGATAGACAACCGCCGCATAACCAGCGCCGACGTGTTCCTGGGCGTCCGCAGGTTCTGCATCGGCCTTGCCAAGAAGGCTGTTTTGGCCAACTCGTGCGCCGAAGTGGCCGACACGTTGCTGCCCATAGGCACTGACGCCCTCTGGAGCGAGCCGACGGCGGCGCTCTGGCTGGGGATGCTCTTCTACATGCTGCAGATATACTTCGACTTCTCGGCGTATTCGGACATGGCCATCGGCATGGGACAGATGGTCGGCTTCCATTTCCTCGAGAACTTCAACTACCCCTACATGTGCAAGTCCATCCAGGACTTCTGGCGCCGCTGGCACATCTCGCTGTCCACGTTCTTCCGCGACTACGTGTACATCCCGCTGGGCGGCAGCCGCTGTTCGTCCATCAAGATCGTGCGCAACATGACGGTGGTGTGGTTCCTCACCGGCCTTTGGCACGGCGCCAGTTGGAACTACATCCTGTGGGGCCTCTACTTCCTGGTCTTCCTGCTGTTCGAGAGGTTCGTGCTGAAGGGGAAGCTGCCCTCCTTCGTTGGGCACGTGTATTCGCTCGTGGTGGTGTACTTCGGCTGGGTGCTGTTCAAGTTCGAAGACTTCGCCGAGCTGGGCCACGTGCTGGCTTCCATGTTCGGCTTGGGCGGGGTGGCGCTTGGAAGCCTGGAGGTGCAGACCCTCTTCCTGCAGAACGTGTTCCTGCTGGCGTTCTGCATCGTGGCGTGCACCGACGTCGGTCAACGCATCCACCGCTGGCTGTTCAGAATGGCGAAACGAGGCGGGGCGTGGTTCGTGCTGTTCAACGTAACCGAGCTGGTCACGCCCATAGCGTTGCTGCTGCTGTCGGTGGTCGTGCTCACCGGCGCCAGCTACAACCCGTTCATCTACTTCCAGTTCTAGCGAAGGGACGCGGCCATGGACGAGAAGCGAAAGGAGGGGAAGATGCAGGAGGCTGAACGCGGCGCAAAGTCGCAGCCTGTCGATCGCGGCGCGAAGTCGCAGCCTGTCGAACGCAGTGCGAAATCGCAGCCTGTCGAACGTGACGTGAAACCCGTGCGGCCCGACTCGAAGCCGGTGCAAGGCGAAAGGCCGGTGCCTGTCAAAGGCGTCAGGTTCACGCGGCGCCAGCGCAGCCGCGTGCAACGCGTGCGCAGCTGGACCGTCCGGGCGTTCTGCGCGGTGCTGCTGGTCGGAATGGTGGTGGGGCTCGCGTTCTTCGCCCGGCCTACCGCTTCGGCCGTTGAGAACCGCAACCTTACTGCGTTCCCCGCCCTCACCTGGGAATCGTTCTGGGACGGCAGCTTCTTTTCCGACCTGTCGCTTTGGTATGCGGACACCTACCCTCCGCGCGAGTTCATCATGAGCCTGGACAAGGCGTTCAAGTCGCTCTACGGGATACAGGGCGAGGCCTCCATGGTGGGCGGTGCGCAGCAGGCCGAGGAGGTGCCCGAGGCCGAACAGCAGGACGTGGGCACCATCGATGTCGAGCAGTTCACGGCGCCCGAGGAGGACGCGCTCGCGCAGGAGGTTCAGAACAACATACTGAACGGCCTGTACGTGCACAACGGCGCCGCCTACAGCAAGTACTACTTCACGGAAGAGGTGGCCAAGAAGTACGCCTCGGTCATCAACACGTGCGCGGCGAAGCTCGAAGGCAAGGCGGAGGTTTTCTCGCTGCTGGTGCCTGACTCGTCCAGCGTCGAGCTGAGCGACGAGGAGCTGCGTGCGATGGGCGGCTCCAGCGAGAGCGACGCCATACGCTACTACGACAGCCTCATGAGCGACCAGGTGAAGAAGGTGGACGTGTTCCCCACGCTGAAGGAGCATTCCGGGGAATACCTCTACTTCCGAAGCGACCACCATTGGACGGAGCTCGGCGCCTACTACGCCTACGTGAAGTTCTGCGAAGAGGCGGGGATCCAGCCCGTCTCCCTCGACGACAAGCAGCTCATGCAGTTCGACGGCTTCCTGGGGTCGTTCTATCAGAAGCTGAACGACCCGACGATGGGCGCGAACCCCGACACCGTCGACGCGCACGTGCCGCTGGGCACGAACGAGATGCGCTACCTCGACCGCGACGGGGCCTGGAACGACGCCAAGGTGATAACCGACGTGTCCGCATGGAACAGGGGCTCGAAGTATCAGACGTTCATCGCCGGCGACCAGCCCCTGGTCGAGATCGAGAACCCGCAGATCGAGGACGACTCGTCCGTGCTGCTCGTGAAGGAGAGCTTCGGCAACGCCTTCGCGCCCCTGCTGGTGGACAACTTCAAGCGCGTGTACGTCATCGACTACAGGTACTACCAGGGCAATATCGTCGAGTTCGTCGAGCAGAACGGCATAAAGGACGTCATCTTCATGAACAACATCACGCATGCGTCCACGAACGGCGTCGTGGACAAGCTCGCGTCGATGATGTAGCAGGCGCGGGCCGCAGGCGTTGGCTGCAGCTACGCGGTAACGCTACAGTCGCTGCGCCGCTGGAACGTTACAGTCGCTGCGCTGCCAGCGTCCTTTCCAAATGTTGCTCGTAGGCCTCGGCGACGCTTCGCGGGTGCACGATTCTCACGTCGCCGCCGAACTGCGCTATGCGGCCGAAGAAGGTGGCGCTTGGCGCCGCCTTCACCCGCACGACGGCCCAGCTGCGGGCTGGCGCGGCATCGGCGCCAGCGCTGCCGCCAGCGTCCCTGCTGTCGCCGTCCGCAAGCTCCTTGACCCCCGAGGCCTTCGAGCACTCCACGTCGTCCGTCCCGAACATGTCGATCACGTTGCCCACCAGGTCCTCGGCCACCTGCAGCTTCATCAGCTGCGGGCGGCCTCCGTACATGTCGACCGACTGCTTCTCGTAGGCCGCTATGTCGAACCCGGGGTCGAGCCTGTGCGACCTGTCTGACTTCCCAAGCACCAGGATGTTGCGCATCCTGTCGGCGCGGTAAACCCTGATGTGGTCGGTCGCGTCGTCGTCGTACGCCAGCATGTAGTAGTTGTCGTTGCTGTAGACGAGGTGCAGGGGAGTCTTCACGCGGTCCTTCCCGTCGTGGGAGGGAACGTCGTGAAGCCGCTTGTTGGCGTCGTAGCGCATGTAACAGAACGATATGTCGCGCTTCTCGGCGATGGCGCGCTGCACCAGGTCGAGCGTGCGGAAGATGCTCTCGTTCTGCATCTTCACGCGGCCCGACACGTGGACGCGCGCGTCAATCGATCTGGCCTGGCTCTTCGACGCCAGCTTCTTCAGCCTGCGGATGAGCGCGGTCGAGTTGCTTTTCGTGATGGAACGCGAGGTCTGCACGGCGTCGGCAAGAAGCATCAGCTGGGCCGGGTCGAACGGTCGCGACTCCAGGTAGTAGGCCACCGGGCGCGTGTGCAGCCTGCCGATCTTCACGCCTGCGGCGTCCAGGGCGTCGAAGTCGCGGTAGAGCGCCTTGCGCTCGCATGATATGCCGTGCTCGGCGAGCTTTTCCTGGATCTGGGGGAGCGACAGCCCGTGTTCCGGGTCGGTCTCTTCGGCGAGGATCCGGCAGAGGTAGAGGATGCGCGGCTTCGTGGCCTTGCCAGCGCCGGCCTTCGGGGCTGCCGCGTTGCTTGCGCCGGCCTTGGATTCTGCAGCCTTCGCCATGGGTGCCTCGTTTCCGTAGAGGTTATACTTGGCCTATGAAAGACGCGCAAAATTGTACAGTATTCGGGCGGTGCGGTGGCTGCACCTTGCTGGATGTCCCGTATAGGGAACAGCTTATCGCGAAGAACGCGCTCGTCGTCAAGCTGTATTCCGGCATCGTCGACTCGTCGGTCGTGCGCCCGATCCTCGGCATGCGCGACCCGTGCCATTACCGCGACAAGCTCATAGCCCCGTTCGTTCCCGGCAAGAGGGGAATGGGCGGCAAACGCGAGGTGCTGACGGGCATGTACGAGAGGGGCACGCACCGGGTGGTTCCCACGGACGGCTGCCTGCTGGAGAACGAGGTCGCGCAGAAGGTGGTGCGCGCGGTCGTCTCGATCATGAAGAAGCACGGAATCGAGCCCTACGACGAGGACGCGGGGAAGGGTTTCCTGCGCCATGCCGTGGTGCGCGTGGGCCACGAAAGCGGGGAGGTGCTGGTCACGTTGGTGACCAACGACGACGAGTTTCCCCACTCGAAGTCGTTCTGCCGCGAGCTCGTGCGCCGGGTGCCGCAGGTCACCACCGTGGTGCAGAACGTCAACACGCGGCAGACGAACGTCATCCTCGGCGGCAGGGAGCGCGTGCTGTACGGCCCTGGGTTCATACTGGACACGTTGTGCGGGATGAGCTTCCGAATATCGTCGCAGTCGTTCTACCAGGTGAATTCGCAACAGACCGAGGTTCTCTACAGGACCGCGATAGAGCTTGCCGGCCTGCGCAGCGGCGACACGGTGGTGGACGCATACTGCGGAACGGGCACCATAGGGCTGGTTGCTGCCCGCCTAGCGGACGGAGTCACGCTGGTGGGCGTCGACAGCGTCGAGTCGTCTATTCGCGACGCACGCAAGAACGCCCTGCACAACGGCATCGAAGACGCGCAGTTCGTCGCTGCCGACGCAGCCGACTTCTTGAAGGGCATGGCATCGGGGAGCTTGGATCCGGGCCGGGCGGTGCTGTTCATGGACCCGCCGCGCACGGGGTCGTCGCCCGAGTTCCTGGATGCTGCGGCCGCCCTTCGCCCCGGCCGCATCGTCTACATCTCATGCAACCCGCGCACCCAGGTGCGCGACGTGTGCAGGCTGATGGACGCCGGGTATGCGATCGACGCGTTGCAGCCGGTCGACATGTTCCCGCACACCGACCACATCGAATGCATCGCCAGCCTGTCGTTTGGGTAGGGGGCGTGACGGCATGACAGGGGACGTATACGAACGAATGAAGCAGACCATCGCCGAGCACGCGCTCGTCGGCGAAGGCGACGCGCTGCTGCTGATGGTCTCGGGCGGCTCCGACTCCACGGCGTTGGCACGCCTTGCCGCAAGGTTGCGCGACGAAGGGTGGCTGGGCGCGCTCGACATGCTGCACGTGAACCACAAGCTTCGCGGCCACGACGCCGACGAGGATGCGCGGTTCGTGGCGCGGCTGGCCGACGAGCTGGGCATCCCTCTGTTCTCCTGCGAGGTGGACGTGGCCGGGGAAGCCGCACGTTCCGGCGAGAACGTGGAAGCGGTGGCAAGGCGCGAGCGTTACAACGCGGCGTCCGAAGCCGTCATGTCCATGTGCCAGCACGAGGCCATCCCGCTGGCCCAGGGGAAGATCGTCACGGCGCACACGGTGGACGACCGCATCGAGAGCTTCTACATGCGCTCCATCGTCGGCACCGGGCCAGGCGGGTTCCGCGGGATGCTGTACGAGAACGGCCGCGTCATACGGCCGCTGCTCGACTGCACGCGCGAAGGGCTGCGCAGCTACCTGGAGAGCGAGGCCCCGCAAGGCGCTTCCGAACTGTGGCGCGAAGACGCGACCAACGCGCACACCGACCGCTTCCGCGCCTACGTGCGCCACGAGATCGTCCCCAAGGCGCGCGAATGGAACCCGGGGCTCGACGACACGCTGGCCCGCACGATGAACCTGATCGCCGAGGAGGACGACATGCTCGACGGCATGGCCTGCGACGTCATGCGCAAGGACGTGCGGCCCCTCGTGCCGGAAGGCGAGGCAGGGCGTGTCGGCGACGGGTCGCCCAATCGTTCGTACGACGACTTCGCGGAGGGCTTCCTTCTCGCGCCTTCGTTCGGCCATGTCCTGCGGCCGTTGCAGCGGCGCGTCGTCCACAGCCTTCTGCAGGCGATGCTTGGCGCGGGCGAGCGAGTGGACGCCGCTGCGGTGGCTGCCGTGCTCGACGGCTTCGCCGAAGACGGCGTGCCTTGCGGCGGATATGTCGCTAACATACAAGGGAACCTGGCGGTAAGCGCGAACAAGCAAGGCGTGAGAGTCGAGCCCATGCAGGCCTTCCGCGCCAGAAGGAAGCGGGGATGAACATGACCGAGGAAAGCAAGCAGGACGCCAACGTCGACCAGCAGGCGGCTGCGCCGGGCACGGACGCGCAGGGCGCGGGCGGCAAGAGCGCCGAATCCGCCCCGCAGTTCCAGGTGGTGCTCGCCAGCGGAAGTCCCAGGCGCGCCCAGCTTCTGCAGGACGCGGGCGTGAAGTTCACGGTGCGCAAGCCCGCGTCTCCCGTCGACGAGACCTTGGACCCCGACCAGCTTATGGACCCGGTCGAGGCGGCCAAGAAGCTGGCCGAGCAGAAGGCCGGCGCCGTGGTGCAGGAAATCCTCGGCGACCAGGCGGTCGGCAACTTCATCGTCATCGGCGCCGACACCATGGTCGTGAAGGACGGCGAGATTTTCGGCAAGCCGCGCAGCTTCGACGACGGCATGCGCATGCTGAAGGCGCTTTCGGGAACCACCCACGAGGTGGTCACGGCCGTGTCGCTCTGGATGCTGGTCGCCCCCAACCAGGAAGACGTGTCGCTGGCGTACCGCACGCTGGCCGACATGAGCCGCGTCACGTTCAAGCCGCTGACCGACGAGCAGATCGCCGACTACCTGCGCAAGGGCGAGTCGTTCGACAAGGCGGGCGCCTACGCCATACAGGGGGAAGGCGCCGCCCTGGTGGACCATTACGACGGCGCCTACGACACCATAGTCGGCCTTCCGGTCGAACGCCTTCTCCGCGAATTCCCCGACCTGAAGGGATAGCAAAGGGCGTGAACACGTCCCCTGTTCACGCCTCACGTACGTGTTACACTGAACCCATGCATGGCCCCACCGTACATGACGACATAACGCGCGTGCTCTTCTCCGAGGAGCAGATAGCGCAGCGCGTCGACGAGCTGGGCCAGCAGATCGCGGCCGACTATGCGGAAGCCGTCGAGCGCGGGGAGGAAATCGAGCTGGTCTGCCTGCTCCGCGGCTCGTCCATCTTCACTGCCGACCTCGCGCGCGCCATCAAGCTGCCCGTCCGCATGGACTTCATGTGCGTGTCCTCGTACGGCAACGGGGTCAAAAGCTCGGGGATGGTCCGCATCCAGAAGGATCTCGCCGACGACATCGCCGGCAAGCACGTCATAATCGTCGAGGACGTCATCGACTCGGGCCTCACGCTGAAGTTCATCAGCAAGAACCTGGAATCCCGCGGCCCGCGCTCGCTGGAAATCGCGGCGCTCGTGCGCAAGCAGCTGGAAGGGCAGGCCGACATCCGCTGCAAGTACCAAGGGTTCACCTGCGGCGACGAATTCATCGTGGGCTACGGCCTCGACTACGCCGAGCGGTACCGCAACCTTGCCGAGGTGTGCGTGCTCGACCCCAAAGTCTACGCGTAGTGCACACAATTGCGTAACGCTGGCCGTATCCAGCAGCCAAACCACTATAATTATCTTGGAAAATGGTATCCATGCGCCGGCTGGCGCGTGGCAAACGTAAGCGCGACCAGGAAAGTACGACTATATGCCGGATAACTCCAAAATGCCTGACAAGCAGGACAAGCCCAAGAACCCAAGCCCCAACCCCAACAACCCGAAGAACCGCAACGACTCCCAGCGATCCCGCACCACCATAATCATGGTGGTGCTGTTCGTGCTCGTCGCCCTGTTCATTGGAAGCCAGATCATGTCGATGAACGCGGGCAACACCACCGACTCGCTGGAGACCAGCGAATTCGTGGAGGCCGTCGAGCAGGACCGCGTCGAGACGGTGGTGTATGCGGCAAGCGACTACACGGTCACAGGCAAGTACTACCCCGCGTCCACCGTCGGCGCCGACGTGTCAGGCGCCTTCAACGTGGGCTTCGACGCCATAAGCATGCAGCTGGCGCAGACGCGCAACGCCGAAGGTGAGCGGCTGGCCACCGTCAGCACCCAGACGCTCGAGAAGAGCAACCTGGGGTCCGAGCACAACTACACCAGCGTCTACGTGGGGGCCGACGCCCTCGGCGAGATGCTGCAGAGCCATCCCGGCATCAACTATCAGATAACCCTTCCCAACGGATGGGCCTCCATCCTCATAAGCCTCCTGCCGTTCGTGCTCATCGCGGCGCTTCTGATATTCTTCTTCAGCCAGATGCAGAAGGCGAACAACTCGCAGCTCAGCTTCGGGAAGAACCGCGCCAAGAAGACTGTCGAGGAACGCCCCGACGTGAAGTTCTCGGACGTCGCGGGCGTCGACGAGGCCGTCGAGGAAATGCAGGAAGTGAAGGACTTCCTCGCGAACCCCGAGAAGTACCAGTCCATCGGCGCGAAGATCCCGCGCGGCTGTCTGCTGGTCGGCCCTCCGGGCACCGGCAAGACGCTTCTGGCCCGCGCAGTCGCAGGCGAGGCCGGGG
>CABVEH010000012.1 GCA_902497215.1 uncultured Eggerthellaceae bacterium
GGTCGGGTGATTTGTCACACTTATCCTGCAGATCAAGAATCCCCTATTTGTCAGTCAGTGTGACAAATCACCCGACCCCATGTCACACGCTACTACCCCCGTCACGGCCCCAATGCGACCCCTCTCGCCGTGTCGCGCGGTATAATTCCGCAACATGAAGAAGCTTCTCGCACAGATAATGAAGTTCGGCGTGGTGGGCGTCATAGCCTTCGTGATCGACTACGGGCTCATGGTGCTGCTTACCGAGCTCGTGGGGCTGAACTATCTGGTAAGCGCCACCATCTCGTTCACCGTGTCGGTCATCTTCAACTACGTGGCGTCCATGCGCTACGTGTTCGCGCACAAGGAAGGCATGTCGCGTCGCCGCGAGTTCGTCATATTCGTGGTGCTGTCGGTCATCGGGCTTGGAATCAACAACCTGCTCATGTGGCTGGGCACGTCGCTTATGGGAATCAGCTACCTGATCACCAAGCTGTTCGCCACGGCGTGCGTCATGGTGTGGAACTTCGTCACGCGCAAGAAGTTCCTGGACGCCGGCGACGAACCCGTTCTGGACAACCTTGAATAGGCCGAGAAGCAGGCAATTTACTGGTCGTAGCGACTAGAAAACAGCTAAAAACCTTATCAAATTGATTAAATGGCTCTAGAATGGCCGAGGGTGCTTCGTCGCGCCGGGCAGCCGTCCGAAAGGAGGACTGCTTATGGACACACAGACGGTTATCGCGGTTTGCGAGATCTTGCTTGTGGTCATCGGAATCGCTGGGCTTTGCCTGGCGAGAAGGGAGTGACGAACAGCGTTGTAGGAAAATAGGAGGCCGGGTGGACTGCTAGGAAAACCCGGCCTCTAAACCGAAAACGCTGCCCGGCTGTGCGGGGCGCCCTCTATTTGATATTGTAGCATCAAGCGCATCCGATTTCCACCGTCAAGAACCGAATCGTAAAGAAACCGCATGCAAAGTTCTTGCGAACCTTGCACGATTTCCAGCAAATTTGGCACGTTCTTGTGGCGATGTGGAAAAGCGAACGTCCCCTGACACATCCACAGCGGATTAGGGAAGGGGAAACGCCCAATGGCGTAAATGTGGAGAGGGGATGTGGAGGGCGCCCAAATTGTGGAGGCGTGGCTTTCAGGTTTCGTTCAGGGTTGTTTTCAGGGAACTTTCAGGAATATGCCAAGTTCAGGGGCCATTTTCTTTAAGGTAACTTTCAGGTAACGCGTTTCAGCTTTTCAGGTTAATTTCAGGTTTTGTGAAGGAAATGTGGTCTGAAATGGGCAGAAGTTGTGTAGAACCATCCCGAAATATTGCGATTCGTTGCCGAAGAGTCTATAACGTTACTCGGTTGTTAATTTGGTCACAGAACTTAAAGGAGGAAATGACCATGAAGATGAAGAAGATGGTAGGCGCTCTCGCCCTCACCGCCGCTCTGGCAATGGGCACCGCTCCGGCTTTTGCCGCTCAGGTGGGTAGTGACAACGATGAGTTCAGCGATAACGGCAGCACCGAGATCAAGGCCAAGGTTGACAATATCAACCCGGCTATCCGTGCGACGGTTCCGCTGCAGGTGACAGTTGTCTTTGGGAGCAACGGCGGTTCTGACATTGTTGGGCCGAACTCCTCTGCTTACAAGATCACTAATGTCGGCACTGGAGACATCAAGGTCACTGAAGCAGAGATTACTGATGTGAACAACGTGTTCACCACCACCGCAATGGGTACCGATGGTGCTGGCAAGTATAAGACTTGGGATTCCGTGAACGAAGAGTGGAAAGCCCTTGATAGTGGCGATCATCTGATGTTCGTGTTCGAGGCCGGCACTTTCAAGAACTATCTTACTGATGGTCACGCTGCTTCTGCTGGTCTTGCTAACAACCCGCACACGAGGCTTGTCCCTGGCGCTACCGCTTGGCCGACCGACGGACTCCATATCGCCAAGGATGCTGATCTCCCCATTACCCTCGGCGGCGTTGCTTACTTCAACAGCACCTTCACCCAGGACAATCTGACTGACACGCTCTGCAAGATCAAGTACACGATCGCTGCTGCATAAGCCAGTTTGGACGAACGCTTCATAACAAGATGAAGTTTTTGAGAGGGGCGGCCGTTCGGGCGCCCCTCTTCTTTCCTGGAACCTATACTATTGCCCGCGATTATTGCTAGAATGTTGAACGCATATAAATGTGTGCAATGCATGCTTGCTGGGGGGCAATGCTTGCAAAAGGGACTAGGAAAACAAGATGCCTAAACGCAAAAACAAAAACACAGAACCACAGGCACCGGAAATTGCACCTTCAAATGTCGGTGTAGAAGCCTACTACGACGACGATCGCAAACGCGGAGCAGGTTTCTACATCGGAATAATAATCGCAGCGCTCGCATTGGTGGCCGCGCTGGTGGTGGGGGCATTTTTGTTCCTCAACTCCACGCAGATCGGCGATTCCTACCGAAGCGGCAAGCTAGGTCAGTTGGACGGAAAGTCGGAAGAGGAGATCCGTGCAGAGCTCGACCGCATCGTCGAGGAGGGAATGTTCAACATCTCCATCTCGCGCATAGTCGAGCTGCCCACTGGCAATTCGGAAGGAGAGTTCCGCATCGAGAACTCGCCGGCCAACCGCTACAACATGCAGGTGGACATAGCGCGAAGCGACACGGGGGAAGTCATCTATTCGTCGGACATACTCGAGCCGAACTACCATATCCAGTATGCCAAGCTCGATGAAAGCCTTCCGGCGGGAACCTATAACTGCGTCGCAACGTTCCATGCGCTCGACCCCGAGACGGACGACGAAATCGGCCAAGCTGCCTGCGCACTCACGGTAATCGTGCGCAGCTAAAGGGCGTCCGCCGCATTTGCGGCAGCTGCGATTCACATTCGAAGGCATGCAGGGTGTCGTTTGCACCTGAACATAAATGTAAGCTGGGGAGCTAGGAACGATCATGAAGCTTGCGACGAAGAAACTTTTTCACAACTTGCTCGCGATCGCGGTCAGCGTATGCATGGTATGCACGATGACGCCTTCGCTGGCCTGGGCGACTGGAGGTTCCGGAGTCTCCAGCGAAAACAGTGCCATAAACGCCTGGGATTCCGAGGGTGGTAATACGGCATCAGGCAGCACTGACGTTTTGGGCAAGGTATATGACGCCAACTTCAAGTTCGACAGCATCACGCCTGGCACGAACTACGAGAGCAAAAGCGATTTCGTTACGGCCGTCACGGGGCGTGACCGCCTAGAGGCCACGTTCCCGCAGGATCACTTGCCTGACAACTACACCGTCAAGTGGTACATCCAGGAAGTGCAAGTCAATCCCGACTTCGATTCGACTCAGCCCGAAAGCAAGGATAACCCCAAAACCATCTTGGTAGGCACAGCAACCGAGATTGCATCCGACACATATACTAAAGCCAACACGCCAACAAATGATGCCGTGCCTACGTTCACTTACCCCGTCGCTTCCCCCGGATCCGGCCACGATGGTATGTCTCCGGCCGACCTTCCCATGGACAATGGCAAGCGCTACGAGTTTTCGGTGATCATGACCGATCCCGACGGCAACGAGGCCAGCGCCACCACGCAGATCTCGTTGCTGCCTGACTACCCATCGCAAATCATTCAGGGCACGCCCGAAGCCTACGAAGATTTCAGCGTGTCCGGCAACATCTTCCAGGACTTCACGATTCCTCCCGCAGTATCGGTCCTCGAGGTGACGCAGCTTCCCAACGACAACGCGACCGCGCAGAAGATTCAGAACGCCGCAGCCAACAACAAGAACGGCGCCGAAACCGTCGAGGAAGTAAACCAGCTGGAGCTGATCAACAACGCCAAGCCCGACGACAAGGACCCTTACGAGGGTTCCCTTGCCGTTCGCATCCCGCTGCCTGATTCGCTGAAGAACGCCGATCCGGCACCTGCCGAGGGCGACAAGTACAACGTGTACATCGCCGATGAAGATGGCAACGTGACCATCAAGGAAGGCGAGGTTACCTGGGCCATTGACTCCGAGGGCAACCGCCTTAAGGACTCCGAGGGCAACGACATTCCCGTCGTCATCGTCGACATAGAGGGCACCGGCGTCGAGCTGGGGTCGTTCGGCATCGGCGTTCCCGTGGCGGGCACGTACTTCATGACGACGAAGATCGACAGCTCGACCCCATCGCAGTCTGCTGGATCCATCGGTGCGGCCATGAGCCCTTCGGGCACAAGCATGAAGAAGCCCTTGGGCACTGCCTCCACGTTCAGCACCTATGCGATTGCTCCTGGTTACCGCTTCGCGGGATTCGTGTTGAGCGTGAACGGTACGAACAAGGCGATAGAGTCCACAGACTTGGGTTATAACTCGGTTACCATCACTCCGAATGCCTACGGCATTCAAGAGAATGACGAAGTGGTGTTGACGGCAAGGTATGCAAGCTACAACGTTGGAAGCGATACTCGCACCGTTGCCGCAAGCCTTAATTGCGAAAGCGGAGCCAGCGGAAACTATACCGTCTCGACCGTGTATGCCCAGGGAAAGAAGGATGCCAGCGGCAATGAATTCAAACCTTTAGGCGCAACGCTTACCGACCGTACGGTCACTACTTCGTCCGCGCTTTCCAACACCGCAGTGGATCGCAACGTTGGCCTGCTTCTGAACTTCCGCCCGAGCTCGGGCACGTATGTGAAGTCGGTGATCATCAACGACAGGGAGACAGCTTTCCAAGGGACGTCGCTCCTGCTTGGGTCCGTTAGCGAGGACCTGAACATTCGCGTTACCTATGCCCGTGGTCAGCAGCCCCAGGTAGAGCAGCAGGACGTCACCGTGCAGGTTACTAAGAGGCCTAACGGCCGTCTTCCTGCGACGCTCGACGCCGAGGGCGGCTCGGTGGTTGGCGAGGCAACTTATCCCGTGTCTGCAGGTGGCGTCATCACCGTCAGCGCCAAGCCGTACAAGGACATGTACCAGCTGACGGAGGTACTGGTCTACTCGCCTGCAGATTCCACCGATTCCAGGAACATAGTGCAGCATGTGTACGTGTCACCTAACGGATCGGACACCCCGCCTACCTACCCTAACGACCAGATCACGTTGTACAACATAACGTCCGACATGCGCATCGAACTCGTGTACAAGATCATGCCCGCATACATCGACGTCGAAGCCGGCGAAGGCGGATGGTGGGAGTGGATTCCCGGTGGCTCTACCGCCAAGGTGGAGGGTGCAAGCAGCGCTCGCATGAGCAAGGCGGCTCGTGCTGCTTCCGTGGGTGCCCGCGACAACCAGTCGGGCGGATCGCTTATCCTCAACAACGAAGGCGACTACGCGCGTTTGGTCATCCACGAGGAAGAGGGCTACGAGCTTGGCAACGTGATGATAAACGGCAACCGCGTGAACAACCTGCTGACAAAGCGCCCAGACTCAAGTGGCGGCTATTACTACACGCTTACCGTTTACTTGGGCGAGGCCGGGTCTGCGCCAAGCAACATCGGCGACGACCCCGAGTTCCCAGGACAGCCCGACAACATCTTTTACACCAGCTCCAACAACACCAAGGTGTCCATGACGTTCAACCCGGCCGTCATCCCGGCACCGCACTTCAACGTCATCACCACCAGCGTCACCAGCTTCGGAGGCGGCACCATCACGCCCACCCGCAATGTGGAAGACGGAGGAACGGCCGTCATCAACTTCTTCCCCGACGAAGGATACAAGGTCGAAAACGTCTGGCTTGACGAGTATCTTCTCGAGCCGGACGACGAAGCGTTCTCGGACCATGGGCTGACGCTGACTCTGCAAAACGTCAACGCCGATCATAAGGTTCAGGTTTCGTTCACGTCTGGCGAGCAGCAAGGTGGCGACAAAAAGCGCCATACCGTCACAGCCACGGCGGGCGTTGGCGGTTCCATCACGCCTTCCGGACAGTTCCCTGTTTATGAAGGAACTACGCAGCAGTTCGTCTTGGCTCCCGGCACCGGCTATCAGATCAGCCAGGTGAAGGTCGACAATAGGCTCATAGATTCCAGCGATTCGAACATCACGCTGCAGGGAAGGACGCTGGAGCTGAAGAACATAACGAAGGACACGAGCGTGTCGGTGACCTTCAAGAAGGTAGGCTCCGTAACGGCATCGACGTATGTGGTCAACACTCAAAAAACAGGACAGGGCAACATAAGCCCATCAGGCGCCGTGGTGGTGGGCGTCGGCGGCGACGTCAGCTATTCCGTCATTCCGGCCAATGGCTGGTACGTGCAGGACGTGCGTGCGCTGTATACCGAGACGGGTTCCGACGCCGGCATCAGCCTGTTGAGCCTGTACGACAAGCAGACCTTCTCGTTCGTTCTTTCCGACGTGCAGGAGAACACGACCGTGTGGGCCATCTTCGCCCAGGGCGACGAGAACGGGAAGATTCCTGGAACGGGGGATCCCAACGACCCCACCTCTGGCGAAGACGTGCCCAAACCGCCTAATCCTGGCGATATCATCAACATCCCGCCAGGCAACCTGACCATCAACCCCGACGATACTCCCGGTGCGGTCGTATCGCCTTCGCCTGGCGACATGGATATCGTGAAGGAGCCCGGCACGGACCACTCCGCCACGGATGTGACGTTCACCGTCACCGTTGCCGACGGTTACGAGCTGAACACCCCGGTGCCTGGCAACGGAATCGTGGTTAAGGATGGCGACAACAACGTGTCCGACCGCGCTTCGTTCAAGCAGGTTGGAGAAGGCGTGTGGACGGTCACGGTTCCGAAGGAGCTCGTCACCGAGAAGCTGAAGCTTGAGGTGAACACGCATCCCAAGCAGGGCTCTACCGAGCAGGCGGACCTGAAGAAGGTCTCGTTGACCGTGGCAGGAGACGGGTACATAACGCCCGGCATGCTGAAGGTTGGAGACAAGACCGGTACAGTGCAGGTGGAGAACGGCAAGAACCAGACGTTCAACTTCTTCGCCGCCGATGGATGGAAGCTTCACACGGTGTACTTGAACGGAAAACCCACCACTGTTGCCGACAACGTGCTGACTGTTCCCAACATCCAGCAGGACACCACCATCGAGGCCGTCTTCTCGAAGCTGGGCCCCGACGAGCCGCAGCCCCCAAAGCCCAAGACGTGGAACGTCACGATACTGCAGGGCAACAACGGCGAGGTCTCGCCTTCCGGCACCGTTGCCGTCATCGACGGAAGCAGCCTGACGATTTCCTCGCAGCCCAAGCAGGGGTATCACGCCGTGGCCAAGGTCGACGGCGTCGAGGTTCCGGTGTTGGGCAATTCGGTAGAGCTCGCCAAAGTGATCAAGAACACGACGGTCAACATCGATTTCGTGCAGACGGTGCAAACGCAGTATCGTCTGCTCTCGGTGAATTCCAGCGGGCCTGGCACCACGTCGCCGTCGGGAACGTCGCTTGTGGTGGATGGCAAGCAGCAGGTCATCACGCTTGTTCCCGACGACGGCAAGAAGGTGAAGTCCGTCGTCGTTAACGGCACTTCGCGCATTCGCGACGTCGCTGCTTCGACCATGTCGTTGAACCTGGGCGCCATCACTCAGAACACCACGGTGGAAGTCGAGTTCTGCAACCCCGAAGACGTGCCTTCGGGCACCCCGATCCTGCCTCCGAACGGCACTGCCGTAACCTATCATACGGTTACGACCAGCGTGCCTAGCGGCGGAGGCGTCGTGCTTCCGGCAGGGGCCACTGTGGCCGATGGCGGGGCCGTGGACCTGACAATCATGGCCAACAACGGCTACGAGTTCGAAAGCGTCACGGTAAACGGCGTCGACCGCAGCAGCCGCGTGCAAGACGGCACCTTGAGCCTGACCGGAATCGCGGCCGACACCGCCGTGGCCGCTAGGTTCAAGAAAAGCCAGTCGTCCGACCTAGAAAAGTACTATACGGTGTTCGTGAATTCCAACGGGAACGGGTCCGTGTCGCCTGCAGGCGCCGTCACGGTGGCCGCAGGTGGAAGCCAGACCATAACCATCATGCCCGACCCGGGATACAAGGTGCGCGACATAGTGGTCAACGACGTGTCCAGCGGACGCGGATTCACTGGGTCTGCATACACGCTATTCAACGTGACCGAGGACAAGAACGTCGTCGTAAGCTTCGAGAAGCTGGGCAACGGCGACACGGGAACCAGCGTTCTTACCCACGACGTCGTCGCCACCTCCACCGTGAACGGACGCGTTTCCCCCGAGGGAACCATCAAGGTTGCCGACGGCAAGAATGCAAGCTTTACCTTCGTGCCGAACGAGGGCTACAAGCTGTCCTATGTCATAGTGGATGGAAACGACATTCCCGCCCAGTACATCGTGAACAATCAATATATCTTCACAGAGGTTCGTGAGGCGCATTCGCTTCATGCGGTGTTCGCAAGGGATAGCGAAAGCGCAGACGAGTTCGTGACTGTGTCTGTTGGACGCACGCTGAATGGCACCATCATGCCGTCCGGAAGCGTTTTGGTGAAGAAGAACGACCCTAAGGAGTTCGTCGTCACCCCGTTCTATGGATATAAGGTCGAGGATATCTTGGTGGATGGCGCATCCATTGGTAAGTCGGATATTGCGTCTGGCAACCCCATTGCTACCAGCCGTTACGAGTACAGCAATGGACTCTTGAAGCTGCTGTCCGTGAATCGGGATATGACGGTAACTGCCACCTTCAGCAAGAAGCTGATCACCCCTGGCGACCCTGATTCGCCGACCTATGTGCCCATCACCGGCGACACCGATGCCAATCCGCCCAACAGCGGTGCTGGCGGAAGCACGTCCATCGGAGGCGGCGGCTATATGGAGGAGCCCGGCGACGATGCGACCGATGAGGAGAGGAACCCGCACATCACCATCACGCCCGACCCGGGCAGCATGATCGACAAGGTCGAAGTCACCTACGGCGACGGCAGCAAGACCGTGGTCACCGACGACGGCACATTCGAGTACGACAAGGACGGCAACCTGGTCGACTCTTCGGGGAACCCTGTCACGGATGGCAGCGGCAACAACATCAAATATCCCAGCGTCGGAAGCCCGGCGCGTCCGACCGAGCCGCATCCGAACGCCCAAGACATTTACGAGCAGGGCTACATAGAGGTCGATGGCGACAAGGCTGCTGAAACCGGTGGCCTGGATGTGGACGTGACTTTCCGCCCGCAAACCGACCAGGAAAAGACCGACATCGAGAACGGCACGCTGATTCCTGCGACCTATTACGAGATCAACGCTACATACTCGGGTGGCGGCCGCATGTTCCCCGAGGGCCGCGTGAAGGTGGCCGAAGGCCAGAACATGATCTTCCAGATGCTTCCCAGCAATGGCTACGAGCTTTCTTCGCTCACTGTTACCGATGCCGAAGGCCGGAGCAGCGATGCCATGGGGGATGTGACCAGCAGCCGCAAGTATATATTCACCAACATGAACGGCAACAAGTCCATCAATGCCACCTTCGGGTTTGTGAACAACGATGTGGTGCGCTACAGCGTCACGGCTTCATCCAACGTGGACGGGGGCGTCTCTCCTGCTTCGGCGTCGGTTCCTAGGGGCTCCGACGCGGTCGTGTACCTTTTCCCACCAGCCGGGCAGAAGGTTGCCAACGTCACCGTGACCAAGGACGGCACCGAGATTCTTAACACGAACGATTTCGTGCAGCCCATGTACACCGCAACGAACGTTGACGGCAACATCGACGTGCGCGTAACTTACGAGGCGGCAGGCCCCGACGAGCCCACTTGGACGGTCGAGTCGGTGCGGGTGACTGCGAACACGCCTGGCGGCAACGGCAAGGTTTCGCCTTCCGAGGCCACCGTGCCCGTTGGCTCGCCGCAGACGTTCTTCTTCGAGCCCGAGCCGGGGTATGTGGTTGACTACGTTCTGTTCAACGACGTGTCCACCGAGCTCCGGAACAACCCAGCGTCCTTCACCGTGACGCCTTCGAAGGGCGCCGAGAACAACCTTGCGGTGTACTTCAAGGAAGCTACTTCGCGCGACAAGCAGTTCACTACCGTGAGGCCTGTCGTGAACGGCGGTCACGCTACGGTCGATCCCAGAAGCATGAACGTGGAAGTGGGCAGCAGCGTGCAGTTCTACGTGTCGCCTGAGAATGGCTACACCATCGATTCCGTGAAGGTCGATGGCTGGGACGTGCCCTTCAAGCCGGCGCTTCCCGAAGGCGTTCCCGCACAGACGGGTGCGGAATATACCATGTATGTGGTTACGATCGACAACGTGCAGCCAGGCGCCAAGGTGGAAATCAACACCAAGACCACCAACAAGAGGCCGATCGAAATAAAGAAGCACCAGCTTACCGTGAATGGCGAGAACGTCATGTACACCCCGATGGGAATCTTGAACCTGCCCGAGGGCGGCAATCAGGTCATCACCATCGACCCGCTGGCCGGCTATTACCTGGATTCGATCATGGTCACCGAGAGGGATGCTTCGGGCAACGCCGTGGGAGAGCCGGTCGACATGACTGATTCAGTCAAGGACAACAAGTTCACCGTGACCATGGGCACTTACGACAAAGAGGTCTACATCAAGTACCTCATGGTCGGCGGCGACGAGAAACCGACGCCTGCATATGTCACCCTAGGTAGCACGAAGATGGAGGACGGCCGCGACGTGAACGCCACCATCTCGCTTCAGCGCGAGAGCGACGGCACGCTGATTCCGCTGACCGTGGATCCGGTCACTCGCAAGCTTCTTGGGTCCGACGGGCAACCGCTCGAGTTCGTGCGCGGCGGTGTGTACACCTTCTATGCGACGGCGCCTGCCATCGACGGCAAGCAGGTCATCCTGAGCAGTGCCACGTACAACGGTAACGCGCAGAACGTTCCCAACCTCACGGGCATGGTCGCCAACGTGAAGCTGAACGCCAACGGCACGCTCGACCTTGTGTTCCGCGAGCTGAAGGACGGCGAGAAGCCCATCGTCACGCAGGAATTCAACGTCAAGTTTGAAATCGTTGGCGGCGGACAGGGCAGCATCAATCCCGACACTGCACTTACGGGGATTACCGTGCAGCTAGGCAATTCCACCGGCCCCATCGCGATGACTCCCGGTGGTGACAACTGGATGATTGGTAGCGTCACCGAGCTGTATTTCGACAAGGATGGCAACCAGGTCGGTGATGCGGTAACCGTCGATCCGCGCAGGTACAAGGACGAGACGTACAGCTGCACCCCCAGCTGCGATACCGTCGTGCAGGTCGAGTTCGTGGAGTGCGCCATCGTCGACGTGCAGTGGGACAAGTCGCTTGGCTTCGTGGCACCCAACCCCACCACCCAGTACTTGAAACTTCCCGTTAGCGAGATCGGCGAACCCTTCGCTTTCGTGGTCGCGCCCTTCGAGGACTGCTACGTGGACAGCTTCACCGTGACGCCCGAAGGCGGCCAGGAAGTCAGCTACTTCGATAATCTGACGCAGACGCAATCGGTTGTGGACTACCTGTCGGGTGCCGGCTACAGCGTGGTCGACTTCACCGAGGGCGGAAGCGTCGCCGCTCCCGAAAGCACCGACGGCACCTACAGCACCCAAGCTGCAGCTTCCTATGCCGTGCAGGCTCGCGAGCTACGTGCGGGCGATTTCAACCCGATTGACTACAACGGGTTCATTCCCGAGAAGGGGACTGCGATGCAAAACGCCTATGGCGTGCAGACGCAGCTCGACCCGAACAAGACCACGGTGAGAGTCGGCCTGTACACCACAAGGGCCGTTCAGCAGAACTACACGATAACCCCGAGCGTGAAGGGAACTGGCGGTCGCATATCGCCCTCGATTCCCGTGACCGTGAGAGGCGGTCTCGACCAGACGTTCAACCTGATCGCCGACAACGGCTACAGCGTGAAGGCTGTTCTTATTGACGGCAGCCCTATAACCGGAGACCAACTTGGAACGAATGGCACGTCCTACACGTTCTTCAACGTCGACCGCGACCATACGATCGAGGTCGAGTTCGGGCCCATAACCAGCAGCGAGTCGCAGCGTCTGCTGCGTGTGGCCAGCAGCTTGGCCCGCACGGGCGACCTTGCCGGCCCTGCTATTGGATGCCTGCTGTTGGTGGCTGCTGCTGGTTTGATGGTTACTGCCGTAAGCTACATCCGCCGCCGCAACCGCAGACGCCAGCGTTACCAGCAGTAGGGTCGTGGCTTGCGCGCAATGGCTAGCGAGCTTGTTGCCAATGCGCGAAGGCTAACAAGAGAGCGTGAAACGAAAGGGCCGGGGATCTCTCCCCGGCCCTTCTTGATTGATGCATTCAGCTGTCGCGTTCTCATATGCTCCCCTTTGTTTGATACATGAAATGACGGGGTTGAAGCGCTTTTTCTTATGCTGAACTGGGAACTCTTGCAAATTTAGACAAAAATGCAAACTTATAAAGCTGCAAAAGTGCAAAAATGCAAGGTTGATTTGGTTCGAAAGCGCAAAAATGCAGGTTTAGAAGTCTATTTCCGCGACGACGTTGACGCCCATCTTTTCGCAGAGCTGTGCCAGCTTCTTGTCAACCGTGAACAGCGTTGCGTTGTTGCGCTTGGCGAGCAGCAGATAGAAGAAGTCGTAAGCAGAATGCCCATATCGGCATGCTTCCGTGAAAGCCTCTTCGTAATATCCTTCTGGTGGAACAAGCTCGTCTACAAGCGAGACCATCATCGCCAGCAGGTCCATGCAGCGACTTCTGGGGGTATCGCCGAAGGCGAATTGCTTCCAGGCTGCGTTTGAAGCCTCGTTGAAGAAGAGGGAAGGGGCTACCACGGGCTCGCCGTCGAGCATCAGCATGACCAAGGCATTTCCCTTAGGGGTTTCTTTAGCAATCTCCATGGCGGCAGAGCAGTCCAACACGATCATGCCAGCGTCTCCTTTACCCAAGAACGGCCTAGGTCGTTGTCGCGGTCTTCCCTGATCAGGTCGGCAGAAGAAGAATAGCCCGGAGGGAGTTTGATATCGCCCAGGTTCAATTCGTCTATTCGCTTGAACAGCGCTTTGCGCTTGGCGATGCGTTCCTCGCGGCCGATGATGTCGACCATGGGGTTGTGGATGGAATTCTTCCATGCGGCTTCGCCGGTCCGTGGAAGCGTTGCGGTAGCGGTTGGCGTTGATATGCGGCAAGCGATCGCATCGCTACGCGGCGAATCGTCTTTATCCACCTCTGTTCCGTCGATGAATCCTTTCGTTGCAAGGTAGATCTTGATGAGTCGCAGCGTCTGCTGGGACATGCTGCGATCGTCCTGCGCGCAACACTTCTTATAGGCGGTATAGATGTCTTCGGGCATGTCCCGGATCTGCAGGGATGGCATATGGGCTCCTTTCCGCGAAGCATGATGGATTCAGTATATCATGCGTAATTCATGAACATGCATGAACGCTTGTTAGCGGGTCGGGGCGAAGTGCCAGCGCTCGGGTCTTTTGTCACATTGGCCGGCGATACAGGGTGACAGTAGGGTCAGCCAATGTGACAAAAGACCCGAGCGCTGGCACCGACAGAGCTGTCTCTTTGAAATGCGATTGAACGAAAAACACGTCCCCTGTTCAAAAACAC
>CABVEH010000013.1 GCA_902497215.1 uncultured Eggerthellaceae bacterium
GGCGAACTTCACCCACGCCTCCGCCCCTGTTCTACCTCGATTGCAACCTTTCGGCAACCTCGGGTAAACAAAGCATTCCAGCGCACAGCGCCGGAATGCGCGGGCTATATCCTTTGAGAAGATCGACCGAACAAGGAGGCCCACAATGAGAAAGTCGGAAATGCGCGAGCTGGCAGAGCATATCTACGAGGGGCAAGAGCTCGACCCCTCCGAGTTCAAGGCACAGACCCCGCCCGTTGTCACCATCTACCTCCCCATCCAGCGCGACGAGCGCGAAGGCCGCCGCAGCGATTGGGACCGCATAGAGTTCAAGAACCTGTCGAACGAGGCCATAAAGGACCTCCAGAAGCATTGGGGCAAGGACGCCACGAAGGGCATCGTCGAAAAGCTCGAATACATCCAGACCCACGAGGACATGCCGCTGTGGCTCGAAGCGAACGCTGGGCTGGCCTTCCTTGTGAACAACGACGACTGCTTCGTGTACAACATGGACGAGAAGCCCGAGCCCAAGGTGGTCGTCGGCGACAAGTACGACATGTCCGGCCTGGTGTCTGAAGCCGAGCGCGACCAGGCGGCGCACTACAAGCTGCTGCTTCTCAGCTCCGATTTCTTCGCCCTGCTTGAAGGCGACGAGACCAGCGTGCGCTACGTCAAGTTCCCAGACGACGTGAAGCACTACCTCACCCAGACCTACCCCGAATACGACGGCTGGAAGGCGCCGCTTGACTACTTCAGCCTGGAAGACCACATGTCCCCGTTCCACGACCACAAGTCACGCAACGACGTGACCAAGGAGGAGACGAAGAAGTTCTTCCGCTACGTCGACAAGGTGCTGAACGACAAGCTCCTGCTGCACAACACCGAGCCGGTGATCCTGGTCACGCTGCCCGAGCACGTTCACGAGTTCCGGGAGCTGTGCACGTTCAACCACCTGGAGCCCAAGGCCATCGAGAAGGACCCGGGCGCGCTCACCGGCCGCCAGCTGCGCGACGACGCCCTCAAGATCCTGGGGAAGGACTAGCGTTACAACCGGTCGAGCCTCAGGCCACAGCTAGGCCAGAAGCTCCCGGATCACATACCCGGCGATCATCAACCCCATGGTCGGCGGGAAGTACGACAAGGTGCCGAGCTCGGTCTTTTCATGCCGCTCGGCACCTTCCTTTGCAGGCACCTTCACGGGAACCTCGGGCGAGAAGAGCACGGTGACGCCCTCTATCCCACGGTCGCGCGCGATCTTGCGCATCTCGCGGCACAGAGGGCATATTCGGGTGTCCGCCAGGTCGGCGAACTCCAGCAATGTAGGGTCGGTCTTGTTCGCGCCGCCCATGGCCGAAACGATCCGTATGCCGTTGCGTGCGGCGTACTCCATCAGCTCGGCCTTCACCGAAAGCGTGTCGAATGCGTCCACGATGAAGTCGGGCTTCGGAAACGCGCCCAGAAGCCCGTCGATGTTGTCGGCGTTCACGAACTCCTGCAGCGCGCCCACCTGCACGTCGGGGTTGATGTCCAGCGCCATCGCGCGCATGACCTCGGCCTTGGGACGGCCCATGGTGCTGAGGAACGCGACGGCCTGCCTGTTGAGGTTGCTCGGTTCCACCTCGTCCTTGTCGACGAACAGGAAGCTTCCCACTCCGCCCCGCACGAGCGATTCGGCACAGGCGGAACCCACGCCGCCCAGCCCGAACACCGCCACGCGCGCCCGCGCCAACTTTGCCAGGCCGCCCTCGCCGATCATCCTCGCCGTCCGACTGTTCCGCTCGAAATATCCCTCCGTGAACTCCATGACCCCATTTTAGCCAATAAAAAATGGGCGACCCGAAGGCCGCCCATTTGAATGCGCTATGAAAGCGATTGCTACTTGACGGTGACGGCAGCGCCGGCTTCCTCCAGCTTGCCCTTGATCTCGTCGGCCTTCTCCTGGTTGACGCCCTCGGCGACGGGGGTAGGAACGCCCTCGACGGCCTCCTTGGCCTCCTTCAGGCCCAGGCCGGTGATCTCGCGGACGACCTTGATGACAGCGATCTTGTTGTCGCCGAAGCCCTCGAGAATGACGTCGAAGTCAGTCTTGTCGGCACCGCCGGCGGCAGCCTCGCCACCAGCAGCAGGAGCGGCGGCCACGGCCACGGGAGCGGCAGCGCTCACGCCGAAGACCTCCTCAAGCTCCTTCACGAGCTCGGAGAGCTCGAGTGCGGGCATTTCCTTAAGAGCCTCGATGATTTCATCCTTGGTTACAGCCATTTCAAACCCTTTCTGTCATGCGGCCACCCGGCCGCCTGTAGTTTTCACAAACCTTAGGCCGCTAGGCGGCTTCCTTCTGTCCCTCGATTGCTCCGAGCACGCGGGCAAACGCCTCCATCGGGCCGTTGAGAACGCGCACGGTCTTGACCAGCGGGTTCGAAATGGTGCCGAGGAGCTTCGCGATGAGCTCTTCGCGGGAAGGCAGCGATGCGACTGCTTGCACCTGGGCGACGTCGAGGAACGCGCCGTCCATCATGCCTCCCTTGATCTCAAGGTTCTCGTTGTCCTTCGCGAAGTCGCGCAGCACCTTGGCGGATGCGACCGGGTCCTCCCCGGTGAACACGAAAGCAGAAGGGCCCGCCAGCACCTCGTCCATGTCGGGGCTGTCGGTTTCCTTGAGAGCGAGATGCATGATGGTGTTCTTGTAGACCTTCATGGAGGCGTCGGCGCCGCGGATTGCGCGACGGAGCTCCTGGATCTGCTTCACGGTGAGGCCACGGTAGTCCACAACCCACATTGCGCCGGCGTTCTCGATGTCCGACTTGATGTTCGCAAGCATCTCTACGTTTTCAGCATTGGGCATATTCACACCTCCTTTTCAAGCCTCGGGTTCCGCCACTTGGGCTTGGGCCGCTGCTTGAAAAGGAACGACCCCCGCCGCGCACAAGACGGCAGGGGTCGACGAATTCAAATAGCCAACCACCTCGGCGGGCCGCAGATTCCTGCGATTAAACCTTTCGGTGCCTGCTGTCTTAAGCGGAACGTACTGCTAAAGCCTGTCTATTCTATACGAACTCCCAGAAGTCATCAAGCATTCTGCCCAGGTGCGGTCCATCCGTCGGGGAGCTTGGGGCCGAACGTCTCCAGCAGGTCCTCCGACGTCATGCCGTCGGGGTAGATGATGCTCGTCAGCAGGCTGGCGCAGTTGTTGGTGCCGGCGAACATGATGACGTTCTCGAATATGACGTCCTTGATGCCATGCTCCTCCACCAGGTCCACCAGCTTCCGCGTGGTGTAGCGGAAGTCGATGCAGTAGATGTCCTGGTAGCTGTCGACCATGGTGGACACCAGGGGGTTTCCGAACGAGTCCTTCACCACCAGGCACGACGACCCGTCGGTGACGTTCGGGTTGCTGATGTGCGTCAGCGGGCGGTTTCCGCCTATGAAGCAGCTGTACTTGTCGCCGACAACCTTCAGTTGGTTCAGGTCGGTGATCACGGGAGCCTCGGTGACGTCCGACATTATGCTGTCGTCCTTCCAGTACTCCACGGTGTTGGTGCCCTGCGGGATGCGCGCCGAAACGTAGTCGGGCTCTATGCCGTCTACGTTTATCATGTCGGCATACTCCCCTACGTAGTCGTCGAACACCAGCTCCTCCCAATCGAAGTAGGGAGCCGGGTCGATCCCCTTCTCCTTGCAGAAGCTTTCATACACGTAGTAGGCGGCAAGCTGCGTCCAATGAAAGTCGGTGCGGAAGTAAAGGTATTCGTCGCGATGGTCATACAGGGTGTCGAAGGTGGGCACCGTCTTCACGTCCGGCGACATCAGGCTGTAGAAGTAGTCGATCACCTGGTCCTGGTTGGGAACGCCCAAAGACGCAAGCACGTCGTCGTCCAGCATCACGCCGCCGTTGGTCGGAAGCAGCACCGAATACACGTCGGCCTTCCCTTCCAGAAGCTTCGCGGCGTCGTTTATCAGGTTCGCGTAGTTGCGCGTGGCGTCCTTCGAGAAATAGTACAGGGTGTATGCGGCCTTGCCGTCGGTGTATATGCCGTCGCTGATCTGGTTCTCCATGTCCTTGGCAGCCGTGCGCACGTCAGGCAGGTCAACATGGGCCCTGGCCGCCAGGTCGTCGGCGCTCGAATCGTCGACGAACTGCCCGCTGTCCTCGTCGAGCACGGGAAGCTCGTCGCTGGTGCGGTTGCCGCCCACCATGCGCGTCTCGGGCTCGATGCCGTACAGCGACTCCATGGAAAGGTCGGCGCTGACCATCTGCTCTCGCAGCGGGTACGTGTCGGAGTACCAAAGCGACGCCTCGGAAAAGAACGAGCCGTCCAGGAAGCTCTCCATGGTTAGCGGCGGCATCTCGGTAAGGGTGCGGTTCTCCACCTCGGACATGGTGGGGCGAAGGAACACAAGAAGCCCCAGAAGGCACCCTACGAGAAGCAGCGCCCCGAAACCGAACACCCCATAGGTGCGCCACTTGGTCACGAACCGCATGGTCTTGCGGCGATGGGCGAGCTCGGCGTCAGGGATTCCGCGCGCACGTTCCCTCGGACGCTGCGGCGCATGCTGCTGCTCCGCATCGCCATGAGGACGCGCTTCTTTCTGCGGGCGCTGCGGATGTTGCGGATGCTGTGGGCGGCCTTGCGCATCGGAACGCGCAGCCGGCCTAGCATGCGAGCTGTTGCGCGGAAGAGGCTGCGACCGAACCGGGCGCGAATCCGCATGCGCAAGACCCGTGCCCTGGTTGCGCTCGAAATCGCCCATGTTCCCGCTTTTCGCCAAGCTCGACTTCCCTTCCGCGACGCTTAGAACTGGAAATAGATGAACGGGTTGTAGCTGAGACCCGAAAGGGCCACGACGGAAATGATAAGCAACAGCGGCGGCGTGACGGCCTCCAGCACGCTATATACCATCAAAGCAACATTACTCCTATTGGCCAGCGCGAACAGCTTCTTGTGAAGATGCTTGCCCAACGGCGTGCAAGCCACGATGCAGAACGCCAGCAGGAACACGTTCTGCAGGAAAAGGGTCTGCACCTCCAGGCTGGTGAATCCGTTGCCCGAAAGTCCCAGGATACCTCCGAACACGAATCCCATCTCGGAGAAGTTCTCGAAACGGAACAGCACCCAGCCGAAGAACACGACAACCATGGCATAGATATGGGCCGGAACCGCCGGCATGCGCCCCTTGATCACGAACTTCTCCAGCAGCAGGAACGCCGCGAAGTAGAGGCCCCAAAGTATGTAGTTCCAGCTGGCTCCGTGCCACATGCCCGTAAGGAACCACACGATGATTATGTTGCGCACGTATTTGGCTGTGGAGCAACGGCTTCCGCCCAGCGGGATGTACACGTAGTCGCGGAAGAACGACGACAGCGAAATGTGCCAGCGGCGCCAGAACTCCTGCACGGACTTCGAGATATACGGATAGTTGAAGTTCTCGAGGAAATGGAAGCCGACCATGCGCCCCATGCCTATGGCCATGTCGGAATAGGCCGAGAAGTCCAGGTAGATCTCCAGCATGTAGAAGAGCATGCCCAGCCAGAATCCGGTGGTCACCTGCGTGAATATGCCAGGCTCGCCTATGGGCAGCAGCGTGTCGGCCACGGCGGCGCACGAATTGGCGAGGATCGCCTTCTTGGCAAGCCCTATGCAGAACCTGCGCACGCCGTAGTAGATGTCGTTCTTGGACACCTTTCGGCTGTCTATCTCGTCCTGGATGGTCTCGTAGCGCACGATAGGTCCGGCGATGCACTGGAAGAACAGCGACGAGTACAGAAGCACCTTCCAGAAGCTGCGCTGCGCCGGCACCTCTTCGCGGTAGACGTCGACGACGTACGATATCAGCTGGAACGTGTAGAAGGATATGCCTATTGGCAGCACGATGCCCAGCACTATGTCTTGATAGCCCAGAAGCCCCTGGAAGTTCCCGATCAGCCATTCCAGGTACTTGAACACGCACAGCACGCCAAGGAGAACGACGGATGCCGCAACCAGGTTGAGCTTCCTGGAAGCCGCCGTCTTCGACGCAGATACGCGCAGCGCGAAGAACCAGCTGACGAGCGTGTCGCCGACCAGCACCAACAGGTACTGGGGGCCGCCCCATGCGTAGAACACGAGCGATGAGACCAGCAGCACCGCGTTCCTATGGCGTGGGTTCACAAGCGTGTACGTCACTAGGTACACGACGAGGAACAGGAATACGAATACGAGGCTGGAAAAGACCATAGGGCAATGATATCCCTATACCCAACGGCTGGTAAGCCGCGAAATCAACCGATGCCCTCAATCGGCAAATGGCACAGCCGCTGGAGCCAGGCAGCGCATGCCTGGCTCTAAGCCGAGGACGCCTCCTGCATGGCGTCCTGGTCGACCTGCTGCTCCTGCTCGTTGTTCTCGCCTGACGCGCTGGCCACCTTCTCGCCGTCGGGCCCGATTATCGAATACACCTGGTTCGAGCCCTCGGCCTTCAGGTACGTGAACGTTATCTGGTCCCCCACCTTGTACGTGACGACCTCCAGCAGCCCCGGCAACGCGAAGTCGAACATGCCGTCCTGGCCCGCTATGGTCAAATAGAAGTGCGAGTTTCCGTCTATCACCGCCTGCGCCATGTTCTCGATGGTGCCCGTCAGCTGCTCCACGTCGGTCAGGTCGGTCTCGTTAGTCAGCACCCCGTTCGTGGCCAGCAACGCCTCGTAGGCCGTCTGCGTGTCGGCGACAGTGTCGCCCACCGCCACGTTCTGGTAGCGCTGTATGTCGATCATGGCGAACTTCTTGGGAAGCGCCGTGGCGTCCTTCAGCGCCATGAAGTACGTCGGCTGGTTGGCCACGTTTATCAACAAGGGGAAGCTGGCCGTGTAGCGCAGGTTCTGCACCTGGCCTTCGGCGGAATTCATCGCCGAGGCCTCCGTGGCGCCGGACACGCTGTAGAAATGCGACTCCTGCGTGCGCTGGTTCATGAGCACGAACCCTATGATGGAGTTGTCGGCAGTGGCCGAGGTGACGCCGGTGTAAACCCACACGTCGTCGTCCTTGGCGATGTAGTTGTAGCCGGCCGTTCCGTCGGTTCCGGGAGTGGTGCGCACGACGCCTTCCTGCCCCAGGAACGAGTTCAGCCATCCGTTCTTGTACTTGCCGCTCCAGTTATACTGCTCGATCAGCAGCTCGGCGGGGAACACGCGGTCCACCCACTCGGGCACCTCGCCGATGCCCATCTCGGTGCACTCGCCAGTGGTGGCGTCGCAGAGCACCACGCGGTCGATGGTGTAGCCGCCGAACAGGCCGATGGTGAACGTGCGCACGGGGCAGATCCACCAGGCGTGGCCGTCCTCGTCGATCTCGAAGGAGAACTCGTCGAAGATGTAGAACGGGTACTTCAGCTGCACGTAGCGGTCGATGTTGCGCGCCAGGGGCTCGCTCTGCGAGTAGTAGATGGGGCTGTCGCCCAGGCGCACGATCTCGGCGTCCTGCGTGGTCATGTTGACCAGCGAGTACGCAGGGATGCCGCCTTCGCGGTTGGTGAACCACTTGAACAGGTCGGCATAGCCCAGCGGGCTTACGCGCACGGGCGCGCCCTTGTAGTTGATCTGGCTGTACAGCGACGATATCTCGAACTGGCTGACGTACTCGGGGATGGAGCCCATCTCGCGGTCGCCGATTTGGATGGCCGACTCGCGGTCGATGACCGGGATCTGGTTGTAGTCGACCTCCTGGATGTCCTGAGCGAACTCGAGCGTGTCGGTCTTCAGGACGTTCGTGTACTTCTCGGCGTTGCCCGGGATGATGGCGTTGGAGAACAGCGCGCCGAGAAGGCCTGCCGCGATGACGGCCAGAGGTATGAACGCCAGCCACTTCGTGCGCTTCGCCTTGCTGGGGCTCTTCTCGATCTTGCCGCTGCCGTTCTTGTAGCTTTGATGCCTGTACCAGATGAGCACGAACGCAACCAGGCAGATCAGGCCCACGGTGAACCACAGGCTTTCGGAGTTGATGCTTATTGCCGGATGGAACCACCAGTACAGCGCGGCTATCACCAGGATCGCGACGACGATGAGCGCGATCCACCCACCCTTGCCCTTGGGCCCGTGGACGTCGTCCAGAAATGACAGGTCGAGGTGCGGGGTGCTTCCCCCACCGCCCTTGCGGCCGCCGGCCTTCGAGCCGCCGGACGCGCTTCCGTCGGATGCCGCGTCCTGCGCGCCTGAAGCGCCTGCGGCGCCCCCGCCGATGTCGTCGGTGTTCATGCCTGACGCACGCAGCGCCTCGAGCAGGCTCTCGAATCCAGACTTCGCCATTCTTCCTCCTATGCCAGTTCCCTCAGCACGTACTGAAGGATCCCTCCGTTTTCGTAGTATCTGCCTTCCGTGGGAGTGTCTATTCTCACAAGGGCGCGGAACTCGACCTGGGTTCCGTCGTCCTTCGTTGCCACGACGTTTACAAGCTCGCTTTCGGGCACCCCGTCCGAGAACGTGACGTTCTCGATCGTGTAGCGCTCGGTCCCGTCAAGACCGAGGGTCTGCGCGTTCTGCCCGTTTTCGAACTGGAGCGGAAGTATGCCCATGCCTATCAGGTTCGAACGGTGGATGCGCTCGAAGCTCTCGGCGATCACGGCCTTGACCCCCAGCAGCATCGGCCCCTTCGCCGCCCAGTCCCTCGACGACCCCGATCCGTACATCTTCCCTGCGATCACTATGGAAGGCGCCTCCGCGTCGATGTAGCGCTGAGCGGCGTCGAACACGGTGGTCACGTCGCCGGTTTCGGCGTCGCGCGTGTAGCCGCCTTTGCGGCCGCCAGCCATCTCGTTTTGCAGCTTCACGTTGGCGAAGGTGCCGCGCATCATCACCTCATGGTTGCCGCGCCTCGACCCGTAGGTGTTGAAGTCCGCGTCTGCAACCCCTGCCTTGCGCAGGTAGTCCGCAGCCGGCATGTCGGGCGCAATGGCCCCGGCCGGCGATATGTGGTCGGTGGTTATGAAGTCGCCGAACAGGCCCAGCACCGCCGCGTCCTTGACCTCGGGCGCGCCTTCGGGGACGGCCTTCATGCCGTCGAAGTAGGGCGGCCTGCGCACGTACGTGGAAGCCTCGTCCCAATCGAACGTGTCGCTGGCCTTGGCATTGAGCGCCTGCCACACCTCGTCGCCGCCGTAGAGCGAACCGGACCCCTGGTCGTACAGGCCAGGAACCACCAGCTCGGCGACCATGCGGTCCACCTCGTCCTGGTCGGGTGCGATGTCGCGCAGATACACCGGGGTGCCGTCCGCATCGGTGCCCAGGGCGTCGTTCTCGAAGTCGAAGTCCATGGTTCCCGCAATGGCGTAGGCTATCACATGCGCCGGGGTCGTGAGGTAGTTCTGCGACACGTCCGGCGATATGCGGCCCTCGAAGTTCCGGTTTCCCGAAAGCACGCTGGCCAGCTCAACCTTCATGGAGGCGTCGTGCATCGATTCGCTCAAGGGCCCCGAATTGCCGATGCAGCTCATGCAGCCGAAGCCACAGGTGTAGAAGCCAAGCTTCTGCAGATGCGGAAGCAACCCTGCCTCCTGCAGCAGCATCTCGGTCGAATGGCTGCCTGGCGCGAGGATGGTCTTCACCCAGGGCTTGGCGGAAAGGCCGCGCTCTGCGGCGTTTCGGGCCATGATGCCTGCCTGCACCATCATCGACGGGTCGGTTGCCGTGGTGCAGCTGGTAACGGCCGCGATGGCGATGGCGCCGTCGGCAAGCTCGTGCTTGGCCCCCATGACGTCCACTATGGCGCGGTTGCTTCCGTCCAGTCCGCGTTCCGCGCAAATCTCACGGAAACGGCGCCCCGAATCCGCGACGTCGAAGCGGTCGTGGGGGCGCGAAGGGCCCGATATGGAAGGCCTCACAGACGACAGGTCCAGCTCGATGACCTCGGAATACTTGCGGCCTCCGTCGCCTTCCTCGCCTTCGCTCCAAAAGCCCTGCGCCTTCGCATAGGCCTCCACCAGCGCTGTCTGCTGGTCGCTGCGACCAGTCAGGCGCAGGAAGTCGATGGTGCGCTCGTCCACTGGGAACAGGGTGCAAGTGCAGCCGTACTCGGGTGTCATGTTGGAGATGCAAGCGCGCTGGGTGGCGGACAGTTCGGCCACGCCAGGGCCGAAGCATTCGACGAAGCACCCGACGACGCCCCTTTGGCGCAGAATCTGCGCAAGCGTGAGAGACACGTCCATGGCGGCCACGCCAGGCGCAAGGCTGCCGGTCATGCGGATGCCTATCACCTTGGGCACCAGCGTGGTTATAGGCTGTCCTAACGCCGCAGCCTCGGCCTCTATGCCGCCGACGCCCCAGCCCAAAACACCGATGCCGTTCGCGGTCGGCGTGTGGGAATCGGTGCCCACCAACGTGTCGAAGTAGACAAGCGGCGTGCCGTCTGCAGAAGACCCCGGCTGCTGCATGACCACCTGCGCGAACTGCTCGATGTTCAGCTGGTGGCAGATTCCCTGTCCGGGGGGCACTATGCGCACGTTCTCGAACGACGCCTGCGCCCACTTCAGGAACTCGTAGCGCTCCCTGTTGCGCTGGTATTCCAGCTGCGCGTTCATCTCGAGGCTTTCCGGGCATCCAGCCACGTCTGCGATGACGGAGTGGTCTATCACCATGTCGCAGGGAATCTGCGGGTTGATCTTGGCAGGGTCGCCTCCGAGGTTGGCGCAAGCCTCCCTCATGACGGCGAAGTCGACGAACACGGGAACTCCCGTGAAGTCCTGGAACAGCACACGCGCAGGCGAGAACTCGACCTCGTCGCCGGGGGCGCCCGAACGGGCGGCCTCGACGATGCGGCTCGCCATCGTCTGCGCCTCTTCGTCGGTGCGCGCATTGCGCAAGACGTTCTCGAGCAGCACCTTCAACGAGTACGGGAGCTCTTCGGCTCCGTCGATTCCCGAAATCGGACAGTAGGAGTATTCCTTGCCTTCTACGGTCAAGGCCTCCGTGCAGTCGATGCGCATTCTTGGTCTCCTTCGGTTACGAAAGCTCGTTCACGAGGGCTTCCGTGAACTCTGTACAGGAAGCAGGGGCGGCAGCGGCGCCTTCCGCCCTGCGGATGTCGCCCGTAAGGTGCTCGCCCTTGGCGTACACTGCGCGCACCGCGTCGCGTATGCGGCTCGCAGCGTCACGCTCTCCCAGATGGTCGAGCATCATGGCGGCAGACAGTATCTGCGCGGTGGGATTGGCGAGGTTCTTGCCCGCAATGTCGGGTGCCGACCCATGCACGGCCTCGAACACCGCGCACTCCTTGCCGATGTTCGCGCCAGGCGCCAGCCCGAGGCCGCCGACGAGCCCCGCAGCCAGGTCGCTTGCGATGTCGCCGTAAAGGTTAGGGAACACGATGACGTCGAACTGCGACGGGTCCATGACCGTGTTCATGCAGAAGGCGTCGACAATCTTGTCGTCGAACGCCATGCGCCCCTCGTAGCGCCTGGCCACTTCGCGGGCCTCGCGCAGGAACAGGCCGTCGGAATGCTTCATGATGTTGGCCTTGTGCACGGCCGTGACCTTCTTGCGGTCATTTGCCTCGGCGTATTCGAATGCGAATTCCACGATGTTGCGCGTGGCGCCGACGGAGATGGGCTTGATGGATATGCCCGAATCCTTGGAAATGTTTCCCTTGCCGTGCGCCTCTATGAACTCGATCAGCTCCTCGGTGTCGCGCGCGCCTTCCTCGAATTCTATGCCGGCGTACAGGTCTTCCGTGTTCTCGCGGACGATCACGAGGTCGACGTCGTCGTAACGGCCGCCCGCGCCTGGGATCGACATGACCGGACGCAGGTTCACGTAAAGGTTCAACGTCTTGCGCAGCGCCACGTTCACGCTTCTGAACCCGGTGCCCACAGGCGTTGTGACAGGCCCCTTGATGGCCGTCTTGTATTCGCGGATGGCCTGCACCGTCTCGTCGGGAAGCGGCGTGCCGTGCTCGTCTATGCAGCCGGCTCCGGCCTGCTTCACCACCCAGTCGATGTCCACGCCGCTGGCGGCCACCACCTGCTGCATGGCAGCAGATGTCTCTACCCCGATCCCATCCCCCGGGATCAGCACTACGGAATGCTTCGTCATGTCTAGTTCCTCACTTGCTTCCTGGAATGCGCGCCTCGAGCAACTCTTTAGAGAGGGAGGCTGCCGGGCCTTCGACGGACCCAGGCTTTGCTACGAATCCAGGCCTTACTTCTTCTTGGAAAGGTTGCTTTCTATCTGGCTGGCCCGCTTGCCCAACGTGCCCTTTCCGTTGTCGGCGTCGAACTTCATGCGCGCAGCGAACTCCTTCTTCACCGTGGGCGAAAGCTTTCCGGCAGAGAAGTCGACCAGCGCCACGAGCATCTCGCTGAACTCGACGTCGCCGTGATAGCACTGGATGCCCTCGTCGACCAGCGGCCAGACCTTCTCGGAACGGTTCTCGGTGGTGGCGCCAAGCGTGCAGAGGAAGCGCATCGCCGCCAGACGCAAGGGACCGGAATCCTCGTCGTACAGCGCGTTCTCGGCGCCCGACATGGCCTTGTCGCAAACGCGCGAATCCTTCGCGCAGATCTCGGTCAATGCGTCGAGCGCCTCCCAGCGCGTCTGAGCCTCAGGCTTTTCAAGCGCCTCTACCAGCTCGTTGCCGAAAGGAACCACGATGTCCGTGTCCATCCTGGCGATTTCGGCCAGAACCGCTGCGGAATTCTGCCTCTCGCGCCTTGACGCGCTTTCAAGGTTGCCGACGTGCTGCTTTACCAGCTTCTTGTTCGCCACGGCCTCCTCGGCCGCCTGTTTCACTTCTTCCGCTCTCTTGCTCACTGCACCCCTCCGCTTCTATGCGCTATTTTTCCACTTTCATTATAAGGCAACCACCGACGTAATAAAAAAAGACCCACCTAACGGTAGGTCTTTTCATTCTGAATGCTATTCAGGCATCATGTGCGACTTGCGAGCGGAACGTCCTGCTCTCCCGCGACCTGACGTCGCAGTACCATCGGCGATGCGGGGCTTAACTGCCGAGTTCGGAATGGGATCGGGTGGAGCCCCCGCTCCATGGTTCCGCTCGCAAGTCGCGCACATACCTGAATAGGTATCGCACCTTGGCTTCTGCATGCGCGCGGCGGATATCCGGAGGGAACCCTCCGTGACCCACACAATCGTAATCGATGAGAAAAAAGAGCTCGGGCTATTAGTACTGCTCGCCTGAATGTGTCACCACACTTACAGCTGCAGCCTATCGACCTCGTAGTCTACAAGGGCCCTTACCAAAAAGGAGACTCATCTTGGGGGCGGCTTCCCGCTTAGATGCCTTCAGCGGTTATCCGTGCCGG
>CABVEH010000014.1 GCA_902497215.1 uncultured Eggerthellaceae bacterium
CCGCACAGCTGCTCCGCTCGAGAAGCTGCGCATGGCTCTCCGTCCAGGTCGACCCAGTGTTCACCAGCACCAGCGAGAACTCCGCCGACAACAGGTCGAGCACCTCCGCCAGGTGCGAGCACAGCTCTTCCGACCTTTCCAGGCGCTTGGGCGCCGAAACCAGCGAAGGAACCCCGTCCTGCGCCGCCGCAGAAAGGCTGGCCACGTTAGACGGGTCCTCAAGTGCGTCGTCTATGCTTATCGAAGGAACCTTCCCTAGAGCGTGGCCCATGTCGCCGAACTGAAGGTCGCAGTCGACCACCACCGTCTTGAAGTCACGTCGGCTGCACATGAACGCAGCGATGGCGACGACCGCGCTCTTGCCCACGCCGCCGCTTCCGCTCATCACCGACAGCACGAACGCCGCCGGGTCCTTCTTCGGAACTATGGGCGGCACCAGCCTGAGCGCTTCGAGCCGTGTGGGGTCCTTCGCTGCAGACCGCTTGCGCTTTTCGGAATGGAACCTCTCGCAGAACTCGGGCAGCGACAGCGTGCCCGTCAGGGCCGCTTGGGATGCCCGGCTGATGTCCGACCCGCTGGGAGACGCGGCAACCAGGTACACGGGTAGCATGCCGTTGTCGGCCCGCAAGGCCGCGGCCAGGTTTATGGCCGAAACGTCGTCGCTCGACGCGATCCACGCCTCGTCTATCCGGCCGGATTCCATTGCGCCGTCGTTCCTTGCGGCCTCCCTGGCGCATTCCCTCGCCTTCGAGGCGTCAGCCACGGGAACGAGCCAGTCCATCGAATCAAGCTGCACGTCGTCCAGCCCGATAAGGCCCGGATGCAGGATGCTCTCCCTGTCCGCGCCCAGAAGTATCTTTCCCATAACCGCCCCCTATTCCTGCGCCGAGTCCGAAGACGGCAGCGCGAAGTAGACCTGCAGGTTCTCGGACGCCGCCACAAGCTCCTCCACGGCGTCAGGTTTCACGGCCAAGGTCACCCAGGCGCTCGCCGACCCCAAGGAGGTGTCGGCAGCCATGCTTGTGGCCAGCACCTGCGCGCCGGTTGCCAGGCGCGTCGTCGAGCTGGGGCCGACCGCGTATACGTCGGCGAACATCCCCGCCGACAAGGCACCGCCCACGGCTTGCACGTCGCGGGCCGGCACGCTTACGGCGACCATGCCAGACGGCACGTCTATCTCTGACGCGTCGAAGCCGAAGCGGGACGAGGAGACCACTTCGCCGGCCAGTATCGTGGACCCGGCCTGCTTCCCCACCGCTTCCTTCTTGTCGGTGACGGCGTTGACGGGAAGCAGCGTGGCGACCCACGTGCGCGTCTCCACGTCGCCGTCGAGTATCGTCTCACCGGCCGGAATGTCGCGCTTGGCTACGCATACGTCCACCTGGTCTCCCCCGTATTTGGCCAACATGTCGGCCTGGGCCGCCTGGGCCTGATCGTTCACTTGCACGACGTACGCCCCTACGCACAGGGCGCACATCGCGCCGCACGCCAGCCCCACGGCGACGGACCGGTTTCTTCTGGACAGCTTGAACTTCGGCATCTGCACCTCGCCTTTCTCGCTGCGCCCAGTATGACCACGCGGTTCGAAACCGCGGTTACAGAAAGCCGACATGCAGCAAGGCGCGAATCCGCCTGCAGGCAATGGCGCCGCCTTGGCCCCGACGGCCCTGAAGCTTTCCTGGCGCCGAGCCGTGGCTTGGCGCCAACGCGCATAGGACTTCTCCCGAACTAAACCGTTCCGTCTCGAAACAGTGCAGCACGAGCCGCGGCGACGCTTCGCCACGGGAAGGCGCTTATCATGTACAGGAACGAAGAAGCGAAAAGGAGTGCCTATGCGGCGCATCGGGATAATCGACCTGGGCTCGAACACGATAAGGCTCGTCGTGTACGAGCCAAGGCGGCACCTGCGGTCGAAGCGGCCTACCGACGGTGAATTGTCGTTCGATGACAGGTGGGACGACGGTGGAAAACGGCCGTTCCGCGAACTGATGGACAAGAAGAAGGTGGCGGGCCTTTCCGCCTACGTCGTCGACGGAAGCCTGACTTCCGAGGGAATAGACCGCGCAATCGACGTGCTCAAGGGGCTGGAAAGGGCTGCCGAGGGCATCGGATGCGACAAGATCCACGTGTTTGCGACGGCAGTCGTCCGCAACTGCAAGAACTCGAAGCAGGCCGCGGCGCATATAAGCGACGGCGCCAGGGTGAAGCTGGACGTCCTGAGCGCTGAAGACGAGGCGCATCTGGGGTTCGTGGGGGCCACATGCGACCGCAGGATATCCGACGGGACGCTTATCGACATCGGCGGCGGGTCCACCGAGCTGACGGCCATCCGCAACGGGCGCGACGTCCACGACCTCAGCATCCCCCAGGGGAGCGTGTCGTCGTACGCCGAGTTCGTCAGCCTCATACTTCCCAAGCCGGACGAGGCCGACGCGATCCGCAAGGCGTTCGCAGCGAAGCTGGACGGAATAAAGGGCCTCGGCGACTTCGAGTCGGCGAAGCTCTACGGAATCGGAGGAAGCGTTCGCGCCGTGGACAAGCTTTACGCCACCGCCTACATGGACGGCAAGCGTCCCGAGACCCTAAGCCTGGACCAGGTCGAATCGCTGCGGAAGCTTCTGCGCAAAGACCCGTCAAGGTTCGCCCATGCGGCCACCAAGGCTGTCCCCGAGCGCATGCATACCGTCACCACCGGCATGATCATCGTCCATTCGCTGATGAAGCGGCTTGGCGCACAGACGCTGGAAGTATGCAAGTACGGCGTCCGCGAAGGCTACCTGCTCGAACGCGTCCTGAAGATGTAGGGCGTTCGCGCAGCGCCGTGCTTTATTTCGCGAAACGAAATAAAGCTATTGAATGGGGCCTCTGTAATGACTCTGCGGATGGTCCACGGGGCGTCCTTGGGGCTTGTAGATGCGCGTATGCGGAGAGTCAAGCGCGATCAGGCTCTGAATCTCGTCGTAGGTGTAGCCCTTGTTCTCGAAGATGCGGCCCTTCAAGCGCTCAAGAAGGTTCGCGGACTCCCATTCCTCGCCTTCCGACAGGCCTTTCCACTCCTCCTTGATGCCAATGGCCACAACGCTGGCCACGGCGATGCGCAGCTTGGTCAGCTCGGGCACGTGGATCTCGTAGCAAAGGCCCTTGTCCTTGAACTCCACCAGCTTCACGTGCACTGCCTTGTGGTCGTAGCTGGTAAGGGTTTCCTCCACGATGTTGAACGGCGGCTCGTTGAAGCTTCCGTAAAGGTCCCACACCATGCCTTCGACGTAGTAGTGCTTCTCGATCACGTAGGTGTGCAGGATGTACTCGTAGCGCTCGTAGCGGATGTAGTAGTTCAGCACGCGGTTGTCAGGCTTGATAAGCCCCACTTCACCGCCCATGCGGCCCCAGATCTGCACGGGGTCCTTTTCGGACTTCCAACCCTTCTTGCATTTGAACTGCAGGAATATCTCGCCGTCCTCGTACCAGGTGTCGAAGTCCTCGTGCTTGGCGATGGCATCCTTCTGCATGTATACCTTGTTGAACTTCACGCGCGCCCCTCACTGTTCGGGTGTTTCATACATTCTACCGTGAATGAAAGCGCATGACGGAAGTTGCGCGTGTCAGGGGACGTACGCCTCACAAAGAGTCTATGTACTTCTGCATCTCGTCGTCGATGAGGCCTTCGCCGAAATAGTCTATCTCGCGGGCGTCGCGGAAGTCGCCATGAAGCCATGCGCCACGCATGTCGAGCCAATGGCGGTCGGACTCGCGTTCCACTTCGGGATGCTCGGCAAGTATGGCGTTGCGGGTACGCTCACAGCTGTGAAGCCGGCATGTCTGCGAACGCACGGGCCACACCATGCAACGCTTGTCCTCGTCGAGCAACGGGCAGGTGAACGGGCCGTTGTCGCGAGCCACCACGCCATTCTCGTCAATGTATTCGCGGATTCGCTCCACCTCTTCAAGCGTGATGGCAACGATGCGTATGTTGCAGCAGTTCCCGCACTGCCTGCATCCCTCATACCCGTTGAGTTCGGTTGCTGTATTCCTGCTTTCCATGCCCATAGGATAACCCATTGCGCGTGCGTGACAGTGGTCGGGTCATTTGTCACATTGCGGAGAGTGGCAAACCGACAAGTATGGTTTCTTTCGCAATGACCCGACCACTGTCACGGACCACTGTCACGCATTTCGTCCGGCAGGACGAAGTATAAAAAAGAAGGGGCCCCCGCTTGGGGCCCCTTCCAGGTCGGATGAAACCGACTGGTGCGACTTGACTCTACTTGTAGAGCTTGTCGACGCCAGCAGCCTTCTCCTTGCCAAGGCCCATTCCGCCAAACACGAAGAAGTAGATGAACGGAAGGAGCATGGCGATGAGCATGATCGGGAGAGCCATGTCGGTCTTGGAGAAGCCGGGGATGGCCAGCGGGCAAACGATGCAACCGATGAAGTTGATGATCACCACGCCGATCATGATGTAGAAGCGACCGTTGCCGTCCGTCTCGGAGAGCGGATTCTCCTCGGTCATCTTCTGGAGCTGGTCCATGGTCTTGCCGCCGGTGTTCTTGACGAACAGCAGGGGCTGCTGGAGGCCGAGCACGAACGGGATGAGCAGGACGAGAACGACCATCGACCAGTTGTTGGACATGGTGCCGTTGACGTCATGCTGGAACATTGCCAGACCGGCAGCAGCGCCGAGAACGATGGACGAGCCGGAGCCACCGAAGCGGGCGAACGCCTGGCACCAGGAAGTGCCGGTGTTGCGCAGCGTGGTGGGATAGGACTCGGGCATCAGCGGCTGAACGGCGGTGATGGCGTAGTTCAGGCAGAAGCCGAAGAGCAGCATCAGGAAGATGCAGGGAACGAAGTTGCCAGCAGCAGCGCCAGCCAGCGGAGCGCCGTTCACAGGAGCCTCGCCGGGGAACATAGGCACGAACACGGAGCAGGCGATGATGGCGATGATGCAGGCCACCCAGCCGATCCACAGTGCGCGCTTACGTCCGATGGCGTCGGAGATGAAGCCGACGACGATGTTGGATGCGATAGCAGCAACGTTGTTCCAAGTCTGCAGAGTAACGGACTCAGCAGGGGTGAAGCCATTGCCCTGGAACCAGGTGGGGATCCAGGCGTTCATGCCATAGACGCAGAACTGGCCGACGAAGTAAGCGGACCAGATGGCGCAGGTGGCAACGATGAACTTGCTGGAGAACAGAACCGCCGGGCCAGACTTCGCAGGCTTCGGAGGAACGATCAGCAGGTTGGGATCGAACTCGACGTCAACGTGACGGGTGGCCTTGACGATCTGGGTAAGGCGAGCGCACGCCTTCTCCTTCTGGCCATGGTTGGCGTACCAGTGCGGGGTCTCATGCATGCAGAAGAACAGGATGATTCCGTAAACCACAGGCAGAGCGCCGATCAGGTAGCAAAGACGCCAGTTCTGGCAGAGCTCTTCGCCCTTGACCATGATGGTGCCGTCGGTGAGGCCAGGGATGATCGGGTTCGGGTTGGAGCAGATGGGAGCAGCAACCAGACCAGCGATAACCCAGCCCATGACCATGAAGGCCATGCCGAAGGTAACGAAGATGCCGCGCTGCTTGGAGGGCATGCTCTCGGAGAACACCGTGGTGACGACCGGGATGCAGGAGCCCACGCCGAAGCCAGCGATCAGGCGGAACGCGCAGAAGAACGCGTAGTCAGGCGCGAAGGCCTGGGGCAGCGTGAACAGACCATAGAAGATAACCGCGATGGTGAGCATCTTCTTACGGCCGATGGCGTCGGACATGATGCCTCCGACGGCGCCGCCGAGAACCATGCCGAGCAGGCCCCAAGTGGTCAGCGAGCCGGTAAGTGCGGCGATGGGCTGGCCAGCAGCGATCTGCTCTGCAAAGAACGTAGGTGCAACGTAAGTGTTGGTGGAATTAACGATCATGAAGTCATAGCCGTCGAAGATCATGGCGAATGCCAGGAGGACGAACACGACCCAGGTGTGGCTGGAAATGCCAGCGCGGTCGATGACCTCAGATACTGTGAACTCTTTACCGTCCATCAATACCCCCTAGATAAGGATAGTTTCACGATTCCGCCGCTTGATGGAAAGCAGACGGAACGCCTTGGAAGTTTCGACCCACGCGGTAGCAAGACTGGCTTTGCGACGAGAATTAAGGGTATTGCGAACATCTCAATCATCTAGGGCTGCTGAGGTGTGCGTAATAGCTAGAGAAAACCCCTGCTTGGACAAGGATTGCTCGACCCCTTCGAGACTACGCCGCAGTCAGAAGAAACGACCGCGCGTAATCCTCCTTTCAGTCTTCTCTTCCCATGTTGATGATTTGTCTATTAAAGAACTCAGCCAAGATTTCCTTTATAGGCAAATCACACCGTTCGCGCTTGTTTTGCAGCCACTTACGGCGCAAAAAACGCGTTGTATGTAGGATATGTGATGAAGGTAGCAAGGTCAATACAAAACTTCAGGGCCGAAGAATGTTTTCCTCGACCCTGAAAAAACGCCCTGCCCAGACGCAAATGTTTCCGGCTTGCACGCGCTGGGAAACCCGCGATTGTGCTAATATTTGCGTTTCGAACGTGGTCGCGTGGCGCAGCGGGAGCGCAGGTCCCTTACAAGGACAAGGTCGCAGGTTCAAATCCTGCCGCGACCACCATTCTGGATACTTCGTCCTACCGGACGAATTATTACCTATAATCGTCGCCTTGGTCGCCACCCAGCAGCTTCGACTGCTGCTTCATGTGCTCCATCTTCTCCTTGTGGCTGACGAAGTTCTCGGGGGCGTCCTCGATGCCGAGTATTTCCACCTCGTAGGTGAGCTTCTGCCCCGCAAGCGGATGGTTCATGTCGAACGTGACGACGCCGTCCTCGATTCCGATGACGGTTGCAATGACCGGGTTCCCATCGTCGGAGTTATGCATGGTTACGCGCTTGCCAGGCTTGATGCCCGACACGGGGATCTGGTCCAGCGGGATCTTCTGGGTGAAGTCCTCGAGGTATTCGCCGTACGCGTCGTACTCGCTTATGGTGAACGTCTTCTTCTCGCCCACCTCGTTCATCTTGAGGATCTCGTTCTCGAACCCGTCCACGACGAGGTCCATGCCGGTCTGGAACTCCATAGGATTGTCGGCGTCGGCAAATCCGAAGACGGTGCCATCTTCAAGGGTTCCCTTGAAAGCGAGCTTTACGGTGGATCCAAGTTCCATTTCGATACCTTCCTGTCTATTCAACGATCGTGACGTCGGCGGTGTCCGTCAGCCATTCGGTGGCCTTCGTCTGGCGCGCCATCTTGCGCACGTCCGCCATGCGGTTGGCGTTCTCCCACTTCTCGCGGGACTCCTGGCCGCCTTCGCCCTCGAACATCGCCGCGATGTCCTCCTCGGTGACCTCGAGGCCCTTCTCGTTGAAGATGGCCTCGAGCGTGCAGTCTATCTTTGCACGGTGCACGGCCTCGGCCTCGATGTTCTCCCTCATCGCCTCGCCCTCGACCTGGTTCTGCAGCATCCACTGCTGCAGGTTCGTGCCGTCCTTTTCAAGGTTCTGCATGAACTCGCGGGCGACGTCCTGTCGGATGAAGTCGACGTAATAGTCGGGCACGTCGCCGTCCAGGCGCTGTATGGCCTGCTCGACCACGCGGTCGACCTTGATCTTGGGAAGCTCGCGCTGCTTCTGGATGCCGATGTTGCGGCGCATCTGGTCGCGCATGTCGGAGGCGTCGGTGCAGCCCACCTTCGCGGCCAGCTCGTCGTCGAGCGCGGGAAGGATCAGGCGGCGGAACCCCTTCACGTCGACGACCGCATGCAGATGTCCGTCACCGAAGTCGGACGTGCCGTCCTCCTTGATGGCGTCGAAGTCGAACTCGAGCGTCTCGCCCACCTTGGATCCCACGACCTTCTCGTCGAAGGTGATGGGCATCGTGCCGTTGCCCAGGCCCACCATGCGGCTTTGAGCAGCCAGGCCGCCCACCACCTTGTCGTTGGAGTCGGTGACCGTGATGCTTGCCTTCACATAGTCGCCCATCTCGGCCTCGTGGTCGGGGTCGTCGATGTCCTCGAAGGTGTGGTAGTAGTCCTGCAGCGCCTCAAGGTGGCGGTCGATCTCGGTCTCGGTGGGTTCCTCGGGAGGCATCTCGATGGACACGGGGCCGTAGTCGGTAAGCTTCATGACCGGGGCGACCGGGCCCGACACCGTGAATTTGAACGGCTTGCCCTCTTCCAGCATGTCGTCGACGTGGAAGTCGGGGTCTTCGATGAAGATGACGTCCTGGCCGTCGATCGCGGCCGGCGCAAGCTCGTTGATAAGGGTCTCGGCGACGCCGCCCATGGCGTTCGCATGGCCGCCGACGCTCTGCTCGAGCACTGCGCGCGGGGCCTTCCCCTTGCGGAAGCCCTTCAGCTCGCGCTTCTGTATGTCTGCGAAGAAACGCTTCGACGCGGCGTCCACGTCTTCGGGGGACGCCACGATGGTCATTACCAGTTCCTGCTTGCCGTCGTCGGCGTATTCGCGGTTGATTTCGGTGATTTCCACTTCCACACCCGCCTTACAGGGACACGAAAGCGTCGGGGAACTGCTTGTTGGCGTTCAACACGTCCTGGCTGGTGTCGCCGTAGCGCAGCCACTCGGTGTCGGTCTCGCGGCGCTTGATCATGGCGTTCTCCATGACGATCTTCAGCGCCTTCGTCTTCAGCGCGTAGTCCTCCATCTGCTCGAGGCGTCCGTCCATCTCGATCTGGCGGCGCTTGTACGCCTTGTCGTCGATGCTGTCGCCCGGGATGATGGCGTAGAAGTCCTCGGCGTCGAGGGTAAGCCCCTCGTGGTCGGCGTAGGCCGCAAGCGCGGAATCCTCCAGCAAGCCCTGTATGGCGCGCTGGCGGTTGTCGGCGTAAAGCTGCTCCTCGCTTATTCCGCGGCTGGCGCAGAACGTCTCGACGTCCATGCCCTGGCGGGTGATCATCTCCTCGAGGCGGTAGTTTGCCGCATAGACGGAATCTTCCACGAGGTCTTCGGGAAGGTCTTCCACCAGGCGCTTGGCCAGCTCGGCGCATACGACGGCCTGGTCGGCAAGTTCCTGCACCTCGCGGTTGTCGCGGTACATGTTGTAGCGGATGAAGATCAGCAGCTCTTCGACGTTCTTGAAGTCTTCGCAGTGGGCGTCGACCCACGCGTCGGTGAGCTTCGCCTCCTCGCCGTCCTTGGCAACGTTGTAGTTCAGCCAGTTGATGGCCTGCTGCCTTATTACTTCCTCGGGGATCCTGACCTCTTCGGCGACCACGTAAACGGGGTCGTACGAGGTCAATGTGAACTTGGGTTTCGCCATCGGTAACCTCTCGACTCGATGCATGCAATTTCATCCAGCTATTGTAGCGGATATTGGTGTGCGGAATATGGCTCAAGAAACAGCAGGGGCGGCCATTCGCAGGGGTGGAGCGAGGTAAGCCAAAGGAGCCGAGAAATCCACTCGCGAGGAGCGGAAGCCTCCGTTGCGAGTTAATCATTTCCTAAAGCTGCATGATTGGCCAAAGTGAGCGAGCGGCGCCTCCGGTGGTTCTAGTTCGCGCGAAAGCCCGACGACGCGTACTTGGGTACGCGAGGAGGGCTTGGAGGGCGAAGGAGAACCGTCGGGGCGTCCGCGCAGCGTCTGGTAATACTTCGGCCGTCTAAGGCCGAAGTATTATTTGACCGTAACAACGGGAATGCTGGTCTCGTGCAGCACCGCGTAGCTGACGCTGCCCAGCATGGCGCGAAGCGCGCCCAGTCCGCGGCGGCCCATCACGATCATGTCCACCTCGTGGTCTTCGGCGTAGTCGCAGATGCCGGCCGCGGGCTTCACGGCCACGGTGGCATCGAACGTCACGTTGCATTCCACCGAATCCACCAGGTTGGAGGCCGCCTCCCTCATCTGGTCGCAGGCGATCTTCTTGGCGTTGTCGATGGCTTCGTCGTAGGCCTTCATGTCGGGGAAGATCTGCTGCATGCCCGGCGTGGGCGAGTTCGCAAGGTCGCCGCTGAGGCCAAGCGACCCGATGGACACCACGGACACGATGTGCATGGTCGCCTGAGGGTCGTCGCCGATCAGGTTCTTCGCCACCACTAGCGCCTCCTTGGCGGGGTCGGACCCGTCGAATGCCACCATGATGTTCTTGTACAGCATGATTGTCCCCTTTCGCGCATGTCGCCATTTGCCTGGCATGCCTTGCCAGCATCATACATTCGCCCTGCCACGCCATCCGCCGGAACGCCCCATGTGTAACCAGACAGTCGCATTGACGCTAGAATAGGGCGCGACCGACAGAAAGAGAGCACCGTGGAAGTCATCGATTGCCATTGCCATGTCTACCCGAAGAAGATAGCCGAAAAGGCCGTCGGAGCCGTCGGAGCGTTCTACAACATCCACATGGACGCCGAGGATGGAACCACCGAGGGCCTGCTGGCCCTGTGCGAAGGGTCTCCTATCGGGCGTTTCGTGATCCACTCGGTGGCCACCCGCCCCGACCAGGTGCGCTCCATCAACGACTTCGTAGCCGACGAATGCAAGGCGCATCCCGAGTTCACCGGGTTCATGACCCTGCACCAGGACCTGACCGACGACGACCTGCAGTCCGAGGTTGACCACGCATGCGAACGCGGCCTTCGCGGAATCAAGCTGCATCCCGACACGCAAAAGGTGGACATGGACGACCCGCGCCTGATGCGCGTGTACGAGATCGCGCAGTCGCGGAAGCTTCCGATGATCGTGCACACCGGCGACTACCGCTACGATTATTCGCACCCGCGCCGCATGAAGCGCATCCTGCACGAGTTCCCCGACCTGGTGGTGGACGCCGCCCACTTCGGGGGATGGTCGGTGTTCGACCTTGCCGTGGAATACCTTGAGAACGAGAACTGCTTCATGGACATGTCAAGCTCGATGGCGCTGATCGGGCGCCGTCGCACGCGCGAACTCACCCGCCTTCACGGCACCGACCGCATCATGTTCGGCAGCGACTTCCCCATGTGGAGCCCCACCGCCGAGCTTGACGAGTTCGTGGCGGCCGGCTTCACCGACGACGAGCTTGAGAATCTTCTTCGTAACAACGCGTTGCGCTTCCTTGGGGAGGCTTAAGACTTCCCTAGAATGCCTTTATGACCGCAAACCGACGCAGGCATGGAGGCATCATGAAAGGCAAAGGGCTAGTCACCGAATTCAAGGACTTCATCAACCAGGGCAACGTGATGGACATGGCCGTCGGCATCATCATCGGCGCCGCGTTCACGGCTATTGTCACGTCGCTGGTCGACAACATCATCACGCCGCTGATCATGCTGGTCACAGGCGGCAACGGAACCGAGATAAGCGGGCTTCAGATTCCCGTCGGAGGTGGCCAGTACCTGGACTTCGGGGCCTTCATCGGCGCGATCATCAACTTCCTGATCATCGCGCTTTGCGTGTTCTTCATCGTGAAGGCCTTCAACAAGATGCGCGACCATTCCAAGAAGCTGGTGCGCCGCAACGCCGCCGGCGAGGAAGTAGCCGAAGTCGCACCGGTATGCCCTTACTGCAAGGAGGAAGTGAACGTGGGAGCCACGCGCTGCTACCACTGCGCCGCCGACCTTCCCGAGCCCGCCAAGCCCACCGAGCAAGTGGTTGCCTAAAGAGTACCGTTTGCCTGCAGGGCGGCCTGCAGCACCGAGCGGGCCTGAGTGGGCGCATGGGCTGAGGTTCCCACCTCTTCAAGCATGAGCGCAACCACTACGTTGCGTCCGCCATCGGCGTCGGCGATTCCGACGAACCAGCTGTCATCGGCCTTGCCTTCGTGCTCGGCGGTGCCGGTCTTGCCCGCCACCTGCACGCCAGGAATGGCCGCCGCAGTGCCGGTTCCGTTGTCGACGACGCCCTTCATGACCTCGAGCACGCGATTTGCGACCTCGGTGCTGGTGGCCTGCCAAAGCTTGCTTGGCGACGCCGAATACCCGCGGGTTCCGTTCGAGTTGTAGACACCTTCCACGAGGTAGGGATTCAGAATGGTGCCGCCGTTGGCTATGCCGCAGCCAACCAGCGCCATCTCGAGCACGGTGGCCTGCGGGCCGGCAGGGCTTTCGTGTTCGCCGACGGGCTCGCCGGCGGCGGCCCAGGCGGTCTCCCACGTGGTCATCTCCTCGGGGTCGGGCATTAGCGACTCGGCCACGGGAAGGTCGAACTTCAGCTCGTCGTTGAAGCCGAACTTCTTGGCGGCGTCCACGAGCCTCTGCGACCCCAGCTCGACGCCCACCTGACCGAACACCGTGTTGGACGAAACCTCGAACGCGCGGGCCAGCGACACCTCGCCGTAGTCGCGGTCGTTGAAGTTGGTGACCGGCGCGTTGCCTATGTCCAGCTCGGAAGGCGCATCGTACACCGTGCTTTCGGTGGCCACGCCGTCCTCTAACGCTGCGGTCAGCGACACGATCTTGAAGGTGGAGCCCGGCGCGTACAGCGACTGGGTGGCGCGGTTCAGCAGCTCGGACGAGTCGGACGACCCCGAGCCGGACGAAACGCCCTTCAGCACCTCGTCGACGTTGGACGCGTCGTAGGTGGGCGACGACGCCATGGCCAGCACGGCGCCAGTCGTTGGGTCGATCACGACGCAGGCGCCCTTGTACCCGGCGATTGCGTCCTGCGCCGCCTGCTGTACCTTCGAGTTCAGCGTAAGCGTGACGTCGTTGCCAGGCTGGGACACCCCGGCCAGCGAG
>CABVEH010000015.1 GCA_902497215.1 uncultured Eggerthellaceae bacterium
ATGAAGCTCTTGCCCGAAAGGCCGAAGCGGCGGAACACGCGGTCCATGATGAACGCGACGCGCGCCATGTAGCCGCAACCCTCCAGGATGCCCAGCAGCAGGAACAGTATGATCAGCTGCGGGATGAAGCCGATGACTGCGCCGACGCCGGCGATGATGCCGTCGACCACCAGGCTGATGACCCACGGCGCCGCGTCGACCGATTCCAGCGCCTCGGTCACGACCGGGGAAAGACCGGGGATCCAGATGCCGTTTTCGCCTCCATACAGCCAGCCGTCGCCGGAAATGCCGTCGTTGGCCCAGTCGGTCACGATTCCGCCTCCGACCGACACGGCCAGCCAGTACACGAAGAACATGATGGCGATGAAGATGGGGATGCCAGCCACGCGGTTGGTGACCACGCGGTCGATCTTCTGGGTGGTGGTTAGCCCCTGCGGCTTGCGATTGACGCACTTGTCGCATAGGTCGGTGAGCGCCTCGTAGCGCTCGTTGGTGACGATGGACTCGGCGTCGTCGTCCATGGCGGATTCGACCCGCTCGCGCACAGCGGCGATCTTCGCGAGGTCGTCGGCCGGAATGTCCAGCGCGTCGATGGTCAGCTGCTCTCCTTCGAACAGCTTTATGGCGCTCCAGCGTATGGATCGGGCCGGCACGCGCAGCCTGATCATCTCCTCGATCTCGGCCAAGGCGGCCTCCACCTCGGGAGCGAAGCGCAGCTGGCAGTCGGGAACGACTCCTTCGCGCGAGGCCTGCAGCGCGGCATCCACAAGCTTGTCCACGCCGTCGTTGCGCAGCGCGGATATCTCGACGATGGGGCACCCTAGCTGCCGGGACAGCTGGCCGACGTCGATCTTGTCGCCGTTCTTCCTGACGAGGTCCATCATGTTTAGGGCCACCACGGTGGGCAGACCCAGGTCGAGGATTTGCGTGGTCAGGTAAAGGTTGCGCTCGATGTTCGTCGCGTCGATGATGTTGATGACGGCGTCGGGGGCGTCGCTCATCAGGTAGTCGCGCGTGACTATCTCCTCGGGCGTGTAGGGAGACAGCGAATAGATCCCCGGAAGGTCGGTGAAGGTGACGTCCTTGTCCCGTCTGTACTTGCCTTCCTTCTTCTCAACGGTCACACCGGGCCAGTTTCCCACGTATTGGGATGCGCCGGTGAGATCGTTGAACAAGGTCGTCTTGCCGCAGTTGGGATTGCCGGCAAGCGCGATGTTCGTGGACATGCTCGAATTCCTCCTTCTTTGTGCTGCTTGAACGCCTTGGGTGCTGAAGTGCTGAAAGTTAGCTTTGGTAAACTCGTGGTCAAAAAAATTTGTCGCGACGCTATTCGACCAGAACGTTCTGCGCCTCGTCCTTGCGCAGCGACAGCTCGAACCCTCGCACCGTGACCTCTATCGGGTCGCCGAGCGGCGCAACCTTGCGGACGTCGACGGTGGTTCCCTTCGTGATGCCCATGTCCATTATGCGGCGCTTTATCGCGCCGTCGCCGACGAGCCTGACGACGGTTGCCGTTTCGCCGACAGGGACGTCGCGAAGCGTCTTCTCTTCAGATGCCATTTCCTCCCCTTCTAGTTGGTGATTACCTTCGACGCAGCCGCCCTGTCGAGGGCGATCTGCGCTCCCTTGATCTCGACGATCACGTTCCCGCCCTGTTCGGACACGACCCTGAGGCCTGCGCCGGGAACGAATCCCAAGTTCTCGAGATGGTGGTGCAGCTCGTCGGTGCCGCGCACCTTGAGCACTCGCGCCCGTTCGCCCTGCCTCAGGAACGTCAGCGGCATCTGCTGCCTGCAAACGCCCGGGGCCGTCGCCGCTTCCGAAGCCACCGCATCCATCGTCATGACGTTTTCCATCTCTTCCTCCATCGATCGAGCAGCCAACAATAGTTAGCCTTAGGTAACTTTTTATTCCTTCGGCGGAGGGCTGTCAATAGTTTTGAAGAAAAAAGTTAGAGACAGCTAACTCATGCATGTGATTATGCGAAGCAAGACGACCACGTAGCCCTCCTCGTCGCCGCGCACCTTGCACATAGCGACCAAGACCCACGATGCTTAAAGTATACTTGTGGCACCATCCCAAACCCGGCGGGAAGGATTCCCAAGTGCTCTTCAAGGCCAACATCAACAAAGACCTCACAAACCTGTACGTGGACACCCGAGGAAACGAGGCGCAGCCCGTTCCCTTCACGCAGGCCGTCATAAACGGGCTTGCCGACGGCGGCGGCCTGTACGTTCCCGAAACCGTGCCCTCGCTCAGCCTGCTGGACATCTGCGCCCTGGCCGAGTATCCCTATCGCGACCGCGCGGCATACATATACAGAGCGTTCGGCGTCGACCTTTCCGAAGACGTGGTGGACGAATGCATGAAGCGTTCGTACGGCGCGAACTTCGACAACGAGGCGATATGCCCCATAACGACGCTTCCCGACGGCACGCACATGCTCGAGCTTTGGCACGGCCCCACCAGCGCCTTCAAGGACATGGCGTTGCAGTGCCTGCCCAACTTCTTCGAGGCAAGCGCAGCCAAGCTTCGCGACGAGGGGAAGCTTGACCATGGCTTCTGCATACTTGTTGCCACTTCCGGCGACACCGGGAAGGCCGCGCTCGAAGGCTTCAAGGGAATCGACGGCGTCAAGGTTGGCGTGCTGTTCCCCGATGGCGGAGTCAGCGACATCCAGCGCAAGCAGATGGTCACGACCACTGGCGACAACGTGTGCGTGTGGGCCGTGACCGGCAACTTCGACGACTGCCAGACGGCCGTAAAGCGCGTGTTCTCCGACGAGGCGTTCGCAAAGCGCATCATGGACGAGGACGGCATGGCCCTGTCCAGCGCGAACTCGATAAACTGGGGGCGTCTGATGCCCCAGATCGTCTACTACGTGTCCAGCTACGCCGAGCTGGTGAAGCAGAACCGCATCGCAGCCGGCGACGAAATCGACGTCTGCGTTCCCACGGGGAACTTCGGCAACATACTGGCCGCATGGTACGCCAAGCAGATGGGCACCCCCATAGGCACGCTGTTCTGCGCCAGTAACGAGAACCGCGTACTGACCGACTTCATCAACACGGGCGTCTACGACATCTCCGACCGCAAGTTCGTGCTGACGCCGTCTCCCTCGATGGACATCCTGGTCTCTTCCAACCTAGAACGGCAGCTGTTCGAGCTCACAGGACGCGACCCCGAAGCAATAAAGAGATGGATGGCCGACCTGAGCGAGAAGAAGAGGTTCGATGTGGACGAGGCGACAGCCGCCAAGATGGCCGCCACGTTCAAGGGCTGCTCCGTCGACAGCGCAGAATGCCTCGCCACGATCAAGGACGTGCTGGACGAGTACGACTACCTGATGGACCCGCACACGGCAGTCGCGTACGCCGCGGCGCGCAAGCTGCGCGGAAGCAATCCCGTGCTGGTGGCCAGCACGGCTCACTGGGCCAAGTTCGGCGACAACGTGTACCGTGCGCTCAACGACATAGCCCCGGGCGAGCCCCTTCCCGCCGAGGTAGCGGCGCTCACGGGATGCCAGCTCAACCAGCTGATCGCGCAGGACACCGGCAAGCACGACATTCCTGCGGGGCTCGCAAGGCTCGACGAAATGAAGCCCCGGTTCGACGAAGTCATTCCTAACGACGTCGCCAGCGTTGAGGAGGCAGTCAGCACCTTCCTGAAGTAGCGGGCGAAAGCCTGGTGGCAACGGCGTGAACAGGGGACGTGTTTTTCGTTCAATAACGCGAGCTCGCGTTATTGAACGAAAAACACGTCCCCTGTTCACGCAAGACCTGGCGTATGCATGAAGATGCGCGAACGTCCGAGGCCTCGCCTCGGTTTTGGTCTATTATGTTGCCAGTGGATAATTCCAAATGCGCGGAGGCAGCACTATGAGCAAGCTAGGCAAGCTTCAAACCAGCGTTCGTCTCTCCATCGTCAACCCCAAGTCGGAAAGCAGCTCGGTGTTCGGCCGAGGCATCGCCAACCTTTGCGAAGGCGTGCGGGAGAAAGGCTCCCTCAACGCGGCTGCAAAGTCGATGGGAATGGCGTACAGCAAGGCCTGGCGCATCATAAAGGACACCGAGGACTCGCTCGGCGTCCAGCTTTTGATCCGCGACGGCGCCCATGGCAGCGTCCTTACCAAGGAAGGGTCCGAGCTGCTAGATGTCTACCTTTCGATCAACGACAAACTCTCGAAGGAAGCCCTCAAACTGTACGAGAAACTCGCCAAGTAGGCAGCCTTCCCCGCCGACGCCCGTACATGCCTTCGGCGGGCCGCCTTCGCGTACTGCCTCGTTTTGCGTCTTCGGTTCCGGACGTTCGTCCTCCGCAAAGCTGTGCATGCAGTTGAAGCATGTGGGCATGTCGGCAAACGTCACCGCGTTGCAGACCGGGCACGCCTTAGTCTCGTCTCGCAGAGCCAATGTGGATCACGTCTCCTTCCTTCAGCCATTCCCCGTCCCTCGAGAAGCGTTCCGCCACCAGGGAAGCCTCCTTGCGGCGGATGCGCCTCATGGTCGCCACGTTCCTATGCACCTCCAAGACGCGCCCGTCGCGCGATATGAAGGCAACGTCAAGCGGGTACCGCATTCCGAAGGTGTGGATGTCGTGGCAGGGGATCAGCAGCCTTGTCACGTCGTCCGGGTCGCGGAACAACATTCCGCGCAGCCGCTCCTTCGCCGTGGTGGCAAGCTCCAACGACTCCACGTCGCCGCAAACGTCCATGATCCATTTCGAAGGACGTCGGGCCGGCCCGTTCGGGGCGCGCCGCCTTCCCGCCTTCCCGTCGCACACTTTTCTCGCGCCTGCGACACCCATGTCACCCTCCTTCGTCAGGTATGTCTTATACGCAAGACGATAGCCGCCTCTTCGCCGGCTTGAACGCACTCCGCCATAACCCATCTGCAAGCCCCTTCCTTCTTCACGAACGTCACAATGCCGCCCTCGCCTTCCTCGCAAGGCGTCCATCCCTTGGATGCCAGCCTTTCGCCTACGAAAGCCGAAGCGTCATGCGAGCTTCCTTCCCTGAGGAACCAGACGAGCTCGAACGACTCGTTCGCTATCGCCTGGTCCATGTCCTCGAGGTCGATAAGCTCGACCTCGAACCACTCCGGAACGTTCTCGCTGTCAATCCTCACGATCCCCTCCTTCTCCAAAACGTCATCGATGGCCGACCCGGCCTCGATGGACTCCCACAGCCTTCCTACCAGCGGCCCTCTTCCAACCAATCCCTCCGCATGAACCGTTGCAGACGCCGCACATGCGAAAAGGGTCGAGGCCAAGGCGGCCGACGCCAGGAAGACGGCCTTGCGAAGCCTTCCCCTGGCAACATCGGGACCGGCACGTCCCTTCCGCCTGGTCATAGCAGCACCCCCGGTTTGTACGGGCTGACCACCATGCGCGATTCGTGCGTAAGCGCAGGCATCGGCACCCCCAAAACCTCCTGCTTCAGGCCCAGTCCGAACAAGGTCGGATGGAAGGTCATGGTCATCGCGTACTCCTCGTATCCCCGGTAGTCCCTCGACGACGAGACCTCGAACTCGAGGTTGTCGTCCGGCAGCGAGTCCTCTATCGCCGAAAGCACATCCCCGGTGCAAGAACCTGGCTCCATCCCGGCCGCGGGAACGGCAGCAAACGTCCTGACAGCGTTCCTCCCCACTCTGTCGAACTCGGCGCACGAGCCGAAGAACGCAAGCGCGTTGCAGGCTATCGCGGCCACCACCACGGCGACTGGAAGCACCACGCAGAGCTCCACCGTCATCTGGCCCAGGCCGTCCTTGGCCTTGGCTGGAAGCATTGCCCGCAATGCGGCCCCAGCGACAGCTATGCGCCTCATCGCCATTCCTTGACGCCGGTCACGGACCCAACCACGCCTTCGACGGCGGCGATGCATTGCTCGACGAATCCTCCTGCAGCCTCGGAAGCCGATTCGGGAAGGGACACCTTCACGGGAATGACGACCCCTCCCACGGGAAACTCGATCTCGGCTATGGTGACCTCAAGGTCGGCGACGGCCTGCGAGACGGCGCCAGGAATGCCGGATGCAAGCGAAGAAACCGCCCCTGCCGCCTCGGATGCCGAAAGCGCGTTCGCCTTGACTTGCCGGAACCGCACGGTAAAGGCGCCGTCGTCCGCGCCTGCAACATGCCCTGTGTTGAGCACCGCAGGCTTCAAGGCGTTCAGGTTCGCCGGTTCGAGGCCTGCGGCGTCCACCACCGCCTTCAGCGCGCCTTCGGCCCAGGTCCCAAGCCCGCTCAACGTGCCCGTCGACACCGAAGAAAGCCCCCGGCCCAGGGCATCCGACAACGCTGCTTGCCCGTTTTCGTAGGCTTTGAGCAGTCCGTTCCAGCAGTCCAACACCACACGTGCAGCCCCAACAGCAGCGCCGCCGTCCTGCCCGAAGCCGTCCATCAGCGAAGTTATGACAGACGAACTGTCGTCGGCCGCGTCCTCGACTAGCGCGGCTGCGGACACCGCCGCCCGGGTTCCCAACACGCTTCCGCCCGACACGAACATGCTCTCGAACCCGGTGTCGGCGGCGTTCGATTCCAGGTTGGCCACGATGCATACCGCCCCCGCCGTCCCCGGCGGTTCCGCCGATATGCGCTTGCTTCCCATCTCGGACAGCAGCGCGCCGATCCTGTCAAGCAAAGGCGTCACCTTCCCCTTCGCCTGTTCGAGAAGGGGGCCCATCTTGGACCTTGCCTGCTGGTATACCTCGGCCGCCTGGCGGATCTTCTCGTAATGGTGCTCGAAGCCGTTCGCGACGTTCGTCGAAGCCGAGGCCACGTTGCCTATGCTTTCGAGCGAGAACCCGCACGTGACGCATCCTTCGAACCCGCCAGCCTCCAGAGCAGCCACGGTCCCCCATCTGGCGGCCCCGCCGCATGCGGGGCATCCGGCATAGGCATGCATCACGCCGTCCGCAGAAACCGGGAACTGCAGCCCGTCGTAGAGCCTAGTCTGCCTGAACTCGTTCACGTTCCGGAACAGCTTGGGAAAGTTCGCCTGGAACGACCCCTCTTCATCTCGCACGAACCCGTCGCGTTCCAGCTCCTCTGAAGCGTAAGCATAGAAGGCCATCCTCAGGTGATAGCTGGCCGCATCCGCCACGCTTCCCGAAGGTTCGGGCTCGCAGCCTCCCCTGAGCCTGTAGTAGGCCTTCGCGCGTTCCAGGGCGACTGAGAACGACCACGCGTCCACGCTGGAGTAGGCGGGGTTCTGCGCAGAAGGCATCCACGGGAAACGTCCCGCGCGCTCGTATTGGCAGTATCCCGGCGCAGCCCCGCAGTCGTGCTCGAAGGCCTCGCGTTTGGCCGCATCGGCCTCTTTCGCAGCCTCCTCGGCAGCGGCAGCGTCGTCCCTTATGCCTTGGGCCTCGGACTCCACGTCTTCGGACAGCTCGGCAACGCCGTTTCCCACTCCGGCGTCGATTTCCTTCCCTTCCGTGGGAAGGAGCACCGCCACCGCGTAGTAGCTGGCATCCATCGCGCCGCGGTCGCAGGCCGACGCGACGCCCGCGGCGCTCGCAGCGGCCAGGAACGGAAGCATCTTCTGCAGCCGGTTCAGCCCCGACGACGCCTTGTCGGCGAACGCATCACGCGCCTTCGCCACCTTCGTTCCCAGCGATATCAGCTGCTCGGACACGGGAGCCGCAGGGGGAACGCAGGCCGCCACCAGCCCGATTCCGTACACCGTGCCCGCAAGAAGCGTCATCGAAAGCAGGACGGCATCGCAGGTGCGGACGACTACCATGAATTCCCCCACCTCGCTTTCCGCAGCCAGCACGGCGACGTCCGCCACCTCCTGCACCTCTGCGGACGCCGAACCTACCCTGTACAGCTGCGCTCCTGAGAACAGCAGCGACAGGCAGAGCAGGAGGGAGACGGCCATTCCGACGGTGGTGATGCCTTCCTCGTCCCTGAATGTCAATTTTGCATGCGCCGTCTTAGGGGAATGGCCGCGTCCCTCCCCTCTGCCGGGCAGCTTCATGCGCCTTGCCTTCATGTGTTCCTCACCGCTCTCATATACCTGCCCAGTTCGAGGGGTCGCGCCCCTCCACTGCTCCGTCAATCCAGTCGGGCTGCACCTGCTGTTGCGATTCGACCACGACCACAAGATTGCCTTGGCCGTTGGTCAGCCCCAGCAGCGACAGCGCCCCGTCCATGAGCGGAAGCGGCTTGACCTCCGTCGCAATCCGCGCAGACGCCACGTTCGACGACTCGTTTCCCTCCAGCTCTATGCGCCATGAACATCCATTGGAATGCACATGGAACTGGTCAAGCTGAGGAACCGCGCCCAGCCTGCGCCGGACGAAGTCCTCGGCCAGCCCGGAGTCACCTTCCGACGTGGACGCAAGCAGCCTGCAGGCCTCGGAGGCCGCCCCCTGCATCACGATCCTGTCGTACAGGACGATTCCCGGCTGCAGCAGCAACAAGACCAGCAGCACGAGCACCGGAAGCGCGAAGGCGGCCTCGACCGTCGACTGCCCGCATTCAGTAGCAGAAGACATCCGCCACTCCCCCTGCGGCCCCTTGCACGTTGTGCGAGGCCGAGGCGACCGCGTGCTGTACGAACATCCCGCCGTCGACGGCGTTCCACAGCAACCCCAGCGCCATCACAACGGTCAACGACGCGGCCATCACCACGGCGTATTCCACGGTGGACTGGCCCCGCTCGTCCGACGCGAGCCCCATCAGCACGCGACGGAAATGGGCGTCCGCGATTCTCCCGCGGTCGATCCTTCGAACCAGCGTGCGCCTTAGAGCCCTTGGATTCCGCTTGCTATCGCCTGCCACAGCTCTTCCAGCTTCGGACGGAAGATGGTTATGGCCAGGATCGCGATCACGACGAGCACGCCTACCAGGATCGCGTACTCCGTGGTGCCCTGCCCTCGCCTGCACGCCAGCTTCGCGTGAACGCGCGCCGCGAACCTCGACAAGGCCCCCGAGCATCCTCGGATTCCCCGGCACCCATCCTCTGCTGACCGCCCTTGCGTAACGGCCGTCATGCATTCCTGTCGCGCGCTTCGATTCCCTTGACACATCGAAATCCACCTTTCCTGAACTCGTCGACGTCTTTCCTTCCATCAGAATCCGCCCTGCATCAGCTCGAGCAGGACGGGTCCTAGCACCATCGCCAGCATCGCCGGAAGTATCAACACCCCGGTGGGGACCATCATCTTCACCGGGGCCTTTGCGATGCGCTCCTCCCGCTGCGACTGGTAGACGCTTCGCGCCTCCGCCGCGTCGCTTTCCAGGCTGGCCACCATCGACGACCCGTACCGGATAGACTTGACCACCGTCTCCACCACCCGGGCCAGGATGGCCGAGTCGTAGGTTGACGCCAGCTTGCGCAGGGCCTCGTCGCGCCTGGACAGCCCGCAGCTCCACTGCACGCGGGCGTTCTCAAGCTCGCGAGAGAGCAGCGTGTCGAAATGCTCGGCATATATGCGCAGGCTGGAGTCGAACGGCAGCCCGCTGCGCATGCCAAGGGCCACCACGTCCAGCATCTCCGGCAGGTGTCGCTCGGCAGCCTGCGCCCTTTCCTTGGCCCGCGCCCGCATCGCATGGGCAGGCATGCCGAACCCGACGACCGCGCCTGCGGTGGCCAATATCACGGAAAGCTGCACCGAGAACAGCATCCCTGCGGCAAGTCCTGCAGCTGCGCATCCTCCGGCCGTCCTGAACCTCGCCTCGTTGAACGCCCGAGGTGCCACCTTGCCTTCCAACCCAGACAACCTGGCCAGCGAGCCAAACTCCTTCCCTTCGGGGAAACCCTTCGAAGCGATGCCCCTGCCGCGCGTCAGCGAAAGCTCTCGGTCAAGGCGCTCCATCGCGGAAATCAGCCTGTCGCCAAGGGAGGCGCCAACCTCGTCGCTGCCACCTTCTCCCTTCGGCGCAATCGACGCCTTGTGCCTTTTCGCCCTGGCCCAGGCTTCGTAGGCGCGCCAGAACGCGAACCCGCATGCCGCAGCCATAAGGCAGCCGCCCGCAACAAGCCCCGTCGCCATGGCCTCCATGTCAAACCACCTCGACCTTCAACATGCGCCGCACCACGAGCACTCCCGCCAACTGCATCGTCAAGGCCAGGGCCAGCACCGCCATTCCCAATGCGCTCGAGAAGAACGGCGACAGGAAGTCGGGGCTCATCAGCGAAAAGAGGGCCACGAGTATGAACGGCATCACCGTCACGATGCTGGCCGACAGCTTCGCCTGCGCCGTCTGCACGCGCAGCGACCGCATCAGCTTGAGCTCGCCCTCTATCGACTCCGTCGCAGACTCGAGCACGGGCGCGATGCTGCCGCCGCTTTTGTGCTGCACATCAAGCGCCACGGCCACGAACGAAAGCTCGGGAAGCCTGGGGTTGTTGCGCATGGCCGAAAGCGCCTCGGTGGTGGTGGCGCCCATTTCCAGCCTGTCCGCCGCTGTCGAGAGCAGGCGGCTCATGTAGCCGTCCGTCTCCTTTGACGCGTCGGCAAGGGTCTGTGAAAGCGAATGCCCCGACCTGAACGACATGCTGAAGGCGCGCAGAACGTCGGGGATCTCCTCGCGCATGGCCATGTTGCGCTTCTCGCTCCTGTTGCGCACGTAGGCCACGGCACCCGCAAACGCCATGCATCCCGCGGCGATCCCGAAGACCGCCGACCCTCCGAGCAAGGCGCCCAAGACCGCGACCGCCGCCGAGGTCGCCAGCAGCAGCGACAGCAGCGCCTCCGCGGAAGCTTCCATCCCGCGCTCCTGAAGCAGTATGGAAGCGCTCTGGCAGGCGTCGTCCACGAACGGGAACGCCGCCAGAACCTTCCTAGATGGGCGGATCAGCGGACGCACGCCCGCCTTCAGCCTGAAAGCGGCAAGCTCGCCTGGCGTGGACGCCAACATCGAGGCCGCAGCCGCGCGGCGCTTCATGGCGCCGAAGGCCCATTCGGCCAGGCAGGCGCCCGAAGCCATCGCCAGCAACCCGGCGGCCAGAAGCGCGATGGTCGTGCTCATCGTCCGAACACCTCGCTTTCCCAGACGTCCAGCTCCTCCACCGGAATTGGAAACGCCGCAGGATGCGACCTGACCTCCTCGGCCAGTGCCGGGACGCGCTTCCATGCGCCCTCGTCCGAAAACGACTCGCGCTCGAACACGCGCTCGATGGAAACCACTCGCTTGCGCCGGTCGTAGACCACCTCGGCAATCGCCTGCAGGAACCTGCTTCCGTCGCTTCCCCTCGAAACCTGCACGATGTAGTGGAACGCGTTGCCGATCTGCGCCTCTATGGCGTCTACGGGAAGGTTCACTGCGTATCGGACCATCGTGATCATGCGGTCGACGACGTCCTCCGGGGAATTGGCATGAAGCGTCGTGAGCGATCCGTCATGGCCAGTGTTCATGGCCTGGAGCATGTCCAGCGCCTCGCCGCTTCGGCACTCCCCGACGATGATCCTGTCGGGGCGCATGCGCAGCGCGTTTATCACCAGCTCGCGGATCGTCACCTCGCCGGTGCCTTCCGCGTTCTGCGGACGGGCCTCCAGCCTGACGACGTGGTTCACCTCGTCGAACTTGAGCTCGGCCGAGTCCTCTATGGTTATCACCCTCTCGTCCGGCGACACCAAGCGCGACAGCGCGTTGAGCATTGTCGTCTTGCCCGAACCCGTTCCGCCCGACACCACGACGTTGCGCCTGGCCCGAACCAGCCAGCCCAGAAAGCGCATCACCGGGCCATCGAACGATCCCGCGTCGCGCATCTCCTCCAGAGGCATCACCCTGCGCGTGAAGGCGCGGATGGTGAGGCACGGGCCGTCCAGGGCGATGGGCGGTATGGCTGCGTGCACTCTGTGTCCCTGGGGAAGCCTGGCGTTCACCATAGGCGAGCTCTCGTCGATTCGGCGCCCCAAAGGCCCGATTATCCTGTCTATAAGCACCCTGACCTGCTCGTCGCTGTCGAACGTCAGGTCGCTTTTCACCAGCTTGCCGTCGCGCTCGAAGAAGATGCTGCGCGAGCCGTTGACCATGATCTCGGTCACGCTCTCGTCGTCCACCAGGCTCTCGACGGGCCCCATTCCGAACACCACGTCGATAAGTTCCTCGACGAGCGCCCGCTTCTCGGCCCCGGAAAGCGAATCCCACTTGGATTCGGCCAAGGCATGCCTGCACGACGAGCGCAGCTCGTTGCGGGCGCGCTGCGGATTATCGACCATTATCGCCGCTATGGCCTCGAGCGACGTCCAGCTGCGGATGTCTCGCCGAAGCTCCTCGACGCCGAGCCTGCCGGCCGCAGGCCCCCCGCTCGAAGGCGAGTTCAGCCCTTCAACCTGGCGCACGCGCTCGGTCAGACTCATGGGAGCACCTCGTCGAGCATCGCAGCCACGCTCGTGCAGAAGTCGTTCCTGGACGAGGCAAGCTCCTCGGCCAGCCCCGCCCCCATAAGCTCCTCGACCTCGGCGCCGCCTTCCTTCAGCTCGAACACCTGCGCTCCGTGCATCACGTTCGCTATGTCCATGGCCGTGAACAGCGCGCCGCGCTCGCAGCGGTTCAACGCATACACGAAGGGGCCCGTTGCGATGCCCAGCCGCAGGCAAAGGTCGAGCGCATGCTGGCACGAACGGACGGACGATGCCCGCTGGTCCAGCATGAACAC
>CABVEH010000016.1 GCA_902497215.1 uncultured Eggerthellaceae bacterium
CCACGGTCAGCTTGGGCTCGCCCTGTTGGCCGTCGGACGAGGCCGACGCGCTAGTTCCCGTGCTGCCTGCGCTCTGCCCTGCGCATCCTGCCAGTGCAAAGACGGCCAGGGCGACGCCTAGGGCCATTGCTGTCGCAATAATCTTCTTCATCTTGCTGCTCCTTCTTTCCCGGTTGCTGCCGTCTCTTGTTGCTTGTGGTTGCTGTCTATATGTGTGTGCTTATTGTCGGCATCCAGGGCCTTCGCGAAATTGTCCCGAACGCGGTTCAGCACGTTGCATGCGGTGTCGAAGTCGCCGTCGTCGATGCCCTGCATCTGAGTTTCCAGCAACTTGGCCGAGATGCCGTCGAAGTCTTCTCGCAGCCCCGCGCCCTTATCGGTGAGCGACGCCTCGGTGACGCGCTTGTCGTCGGCCGCCTTGGCCGTGTGCACGTAGCCAGCGTCGGAAAGCTTTCGCACCAGCGCAGTCACGGTGGAGGGGTCGCGGTTGATGGCCTGGGCCAGTTCCTGCATGGTAACGGGCTCGTGCGCGAACAGGTGCACCAGTATGTCGCCGTGCGATGGAACCAGGTCGCTAAGCCCCCTCTGCTTCAGCTGCTCCACAATGAACCGGTTGGCCTCGGCCAGCGTGCGCGAGAGGAAGCTGACGAACGACGCGGGCTCGTAAGGAGTGCCCGGCGCAGCAGGCTTGCACGAGGGCTTTTTCTCCGCGTCCATCACAGGTGCCTCTTCTCCACGACCGCACCCGACGGGCACACGTCGTGGCAGTTGCCGCACTCGTCGCACCACGCGCCGCGGATGCTGTAGGGGCTTCCCGGAACGATGGCCTTGTGGGTGCAGGCGCTGGCGCAGGCGCCGCATTCGATGCAGTCGTCGGTGATATGGAACCCCGGCTCGACGAATTCCGCGCCGCCCCAGGCGAAGCGCTCGCGCAACACCTTGTGGTCCATGTGCACCATGTTGAAGTCGTACTTGTAAAGCTCGCCCCATGCGCGGTGCAGCACCAGCACCACCGTCTCGGGGTACTTCTTGATGTCGTAGTCGGCCACGGCGAAGTGCGGGTCGTCCGCGATGTGCTTCTGCGTCTCTTCGGGGGAAAGCACGCGCACGTCCCCGCTGACGCGCACCATGTAGCCCGGCTGGAAGTGGGGCATGTTGTCGTCGTCCCACGTGCACGGGGCCTCGGTGTGCTCGCCGCACACGCTCAGCTTGCCGCCTTGCACCATTTGGCGGTAGAACGGCTTGCCCGTCATGGTTCGCAGGTACAGTCCATCGTCGTCGTATGCGAAGAAGTGCGCTGTGCGCGAGTCGACTCCGCCGTTGCCGTCAAGCGTGGCGAAGCTGCAGCAGCCCACCTCGTCGAACAGCTCGTAGACTTCCTTGATTGACAGCATGTGGTTCCTTCCTCTCTATTGCTTTGCGAATCGCTTTGCCATTGCTCGCGCGTGTAGGGCCATCAGGTCGCAGCCCAGCAGCTCGGTGCAGTCCTCGGAAACGTTGGACACGCTGTTTGCGTCTATGAAGAACGCGCCGCGCGAGCATTCGATCACGTCGAAGCTTCCGAAGTCGAAACCCAGCGTGCGAGCGGCCCGTTCGGCTTCGGCGACCAGCTTGGGCGGGCAGTCGTCGTAGGGGGCGTAGACGGACCCTTCGTGATATCCGGACAGCCCGCTTTCGGCGATGCTTCGCTTCACCACCAGGGCCACGTGGCCGTCCACTATTTCGATGCGCGTGAGGAAGCCCAGCTCGGGTTCGATGTATTCCTCGACCATGAACTTCGAGTGAGGGCCGGTTGGGCAACGGTTGGCTGTGCTTGCTTCAGGAAGGGCCAAGCCATGCTTGCCGTCTGGTGTTGTCGCGTGGCCGCCGTTCGGCTGCGTTGCACGCTGTGAGACCGCTTCGAGGAATGCGCGTGCTTGCGATGCGTCCCGCAGGATTTCAGTCAACGTGGTGCGGCCGCCGCAGTCGGGCTTGATTATGCACGGGTAGGGGAGGGCGGCCGGGTCGATGTCGGGCGCTTCCGCGCAGGCGAACACTTGCGGCACGGTCAGTCCAGCGCCATCCAGCGCGGCGGTGGACGCCTGCTTGCTGACTTCGAAGCGATGGGCGTTTCCTCGGTTGAGCATGGGGATGCCGGCGGCGGTAGCGGTATGCACCAGCTCGTCCATGTGTGCGAGCGAGGCTTCGTGCCCGCGGAACCGGGCGCTGGCGAACACGCGGCTCACCAGCAGGTCGCAGGCCAGGGCGTGCTCGATGGCGTCAGGGGCTTCCATGTCGATCATCTCGACGCTGGCCTCGCAGCCTTCCTTGGCGAGCGCATTGCGCAGCTCGCGCGCCAGCTTATGGTCGGACCATTCGTCCGACTCGTACAAGATTCCGATGGTAGGCATTTTGGTCTCTGGCGTCATGCTTGCTTTCGACACGGTCGAAACGTTGCAAGACACAATACTTTGATGTCAAAGTATTGTCAACAAGCCGTGTCAGGAATTCGCGGGGGGGGCGGCATTTTCGCCGTTTTCCTGGCACGGGAGCCGTTTCGTCGCGTGGAAGTAACAAGATGTGTCGCATTCCTTGCTGTTCGTTACGCCCGCTTGAATCGCACCAGCTTCTTCTTCATATATATGTGCTCGACTTCGTATCCGAGCGGAAGCAGCTCTTTCTTGTAGTTGAGGAACGAATGGTCGATTGGCACGCCGCCGATGCGCTCGATGTCGTCGAAGGACAGCTCCAGCTCGTCCTTGCCACTGTTTGCGACGTAGTTCCAAAGCTTGTCGTACTTGCTCATGTCGTTTCCTCCGATCAAATTGCGGCCGTGGTTTTGGTTGAACTGGTCCTGTCCCGCTGGGCATGTCGAACGGCATGATCGTTTTCACATCAGCCCTAGGGATTGCCACAAAGGGATGCTCACAAGCAACCCCGCAATGCATATGGCGAGATAGACGGCGCAGTATGCCGCCGACGATGACTGCTTCGCCATCTTGCCTTCGGTGGCGTAGTAGGCACTTAGGTAGATGGGGTTCTGGTACAGCACGAACCACGGGTTCACCACCGCGTACACGCACACGCCGATTACCCATGGGTTGATCCCAAGCGTTAGGGCCACTGGCACCATGAAGGCCATGAAGATGTTGATGTAGGCCATCTCGGACACTATGACGAACCTTAGCGCGATGGTGGCCACGCAGATTCCCACGACGAACAGATAAGGGTTCTGGGCCAGCGCGGCGAACGCCGGCGTGCACGACCCGATGATCCAGCGGTCGATGCCAAGTGCGGCGAAAACGTCGGCAAGCCCCAGTACGCAGCCGATGAAGATCAGCGAGTCCCAGGCGATGCCTTGCCGCAGTTGTTTGGCGTCCACCACTCCGAACGCGAGCATGGCGACCATTGCGGCGATGGCGACTATATGCGATGGCACGGCGTGCAGAGGTTCGGTCACCCACAGCAGCACGCAGATTCCCATGATGGCGGCCATGCGCTTCTCGGCGGACGTCATTGGCGTGCGCGGGAAGATTTTGCTCGAAGCGCTTTTCTTTGCCGACGCGGCGCTTGCGCCGTCTGCGGGATTGGCGCTCGCAGGCTTCGAACGCGCCTTGCTGCGCCCGGGCCCAAACATCAGCACTATGGCGACGTAGTTGGCGACCATCACGAAGACGAACCACGGCAGCATGTGCAGGAACCAGTTCGCCATGGGGAACTGCGCGGCCACGTCGGCAGGCAGCGTTGCAAGCAGCCCGTAGCCGATGATGGACGAGCTGATCACCGCCGGGCCCACCGTGCGTATTCCGGTGAACATGGCCAGGAAAAGCCCTGTGGCCTGTCGGCCTTTGCGCTCGTAGCCCAGCGAATCGGAAATGCCCAGCGAAAGCGGGGCCAGCATGGTGGCCTTGGCCGAAAGCGATGGGATGAACGGCCCCACAAGCGTGCCCGTGGCAATGAGCCCGGCCGCCTGCATGTTGAACGTGTTGGGGAAGATGCGAAGCACGGCCGCCGCCATGCGCGCCATCAAGCCGCTTTTCTGCATGCCGAACCCAAGCGCGAAGGCCGCCACCAAAAGCCACCATGTGGATGACGCGAACGCCGAGAACACGGTGGTGGTGGGCACCTGGCAGCCGACGACGAAGGCTGCGGCCATGATGAGCGCCGTGACGAACTCGGGGAAGAGCCCTGCTATCCACCACACGATGCAGCAGGAAAGCACGCCCAGCGCCCCGATGGCCTGCAGGCTGAGGTCGCCCATCCAGCCAAGGCAGCTTCCGCATGCGAAGACTGCCGCCCCAACGGCGATGCCCAAACCGGCTGTCAGCGCTTTCTTCATCATCGTGACATTAGCATATCCGAAATGAAACGCTCGAATATCCATGCATTGACGGGACGTTGACGCGAGTCGCTTTCCGCCTTCGCCAGTTGGATGCTGGCGTATTTTCGAAACTGCATAACAGGCATGCAATCGCCCCTTGTGCAAGCACTTAACCTCGTCGAAGCGTTTGAGGCGCCAGGGAAACCCCAGGCGGCCGCAGGCGCTGAAACCGCAATCGAGAAGGGGTGATATCAATGAGTTCAAGTGCAAACTCTTCCGCAAGCTCCAAGACAAGCAGTCCCGCCAAAGGGGCGAACACGGGTGCCTACATCTCATTGATGGCGCTGGTGATGATGAACGTCACCATCATCGGCAGCGTCGCCAATGACGTGCAGCAGGCCTACTACGGGCTTTCGTCCGTCACGCTGTTCATCATCGGCGCCTTGGTGTTCTTCCTCCCCACGGGCCTGGTCGCAGCCGAGCTCGCGTCAGGGTGGGGCCAGCGTGGAGGCATCTTCCGCTGGGTTGGCGAAGCGTTGGGGCCAGGACTGGCCTTCACGTGCCTGCTGATCCTGTGGTTCCAGACGTCGATCAACTTCGGCATGGGCGTCGCGTCCGCGTCGGCCACCATCGGGTTCTACACGCCCGACTGGGACTGGGCGGTCCAGTTCATGAACAACCCGTCCAACCAGTTCTTCATCATACTGGCATGGCTGGCCTATTATTGGGGCCTCACGTGGATATCCACACACGGCGTCAAGGCGTTTGCGCGCCTCACGAAATACGGCGTCATCATCGGCACGTTCATCCCCCTGGCCTTCATCGTCATCTTCACGGCGGTCTGGCTGGCGCAGGGCAACGTGTCGAACGTCACCCCAACGCCCGAGGCATTCAACCCGTTCAGCAGCGGATTCAGCCTTACCAATCTGGCGCTGGCCGCCGGCGTGTTCTTCAGCTTCGCGGGCATCGACATGAACGCTGCGCACATCAAACAGCTGAAGAACCCGCAGAAGGAGTTCCCGCTTTCCATCTTCATCGCCATGATCCTGACGCTGATCATCTTCATCGCCGGCACGGTATGCATCGCCATCGTCACGCCGAAGCAGGACATGAACCTGGTCTACGGCCTGTACCAAACATACAAGATCCTGGGCGCCACGTTCAGCTGCCCGTGGATCTACGTCGCGTTCGTCTGGGTCGGCCTGGGCGCGTCCATGGCGTCGTTGGTCACCAACATGGCAGGTCCTTCGTTCATGCTGGGTCAGGCCGGACGCTCGGGCTTCCTGCCCAAGATTCTGCAGAACTCCAACAAGCACGGCATGCCTAGCCGCCTCATGTACCTGCAGATGGCGTTCATGACGCTGATAGCGTTCCTGTGCTTCCTGATCCCGAACATCGAGGGCTTCGTGGTGCTGATCACGCAGGCCATCACCATCCTTTACATGATGTACTACGTGCTGATGTTCGTGTCGTTCCTGAAGCTGCGTCACGACCAGCCCAACCGTCCGCGCCTGTTCAGGGTGCCTGGCGGAAATGCAGGCGCATGGATAGTTGCCGGCATAGGCCTTCTGGCCTGCGCGTTCGGCATCGTACTGGCCATCATCCCGCCGGCCCAGGTCGCCGAAGAGGTCGGAAGCCCGGTCACTTACGTTGTGGTGATCCTGGCAATAATCGTCGTCACCTTCGGCATATGCTTCGGCGTCTACCAGACCTCCAAGAGGCATGACTGGGTGGACGAGAACAACGTGTTCGCCCCGTTCACTTGGCAGATCGAAGGCCTGAAGAAGCCGGCACGCGTTCTTTCGAACGTGCCGTCGGAAATGATGAGCGAAGACCAGAACCCCATGGGCATGCCCATCAAGAAGCTATGGGACCCCAACGAGCAGATCGTGCTCCCCGACAAGTACGTGCCTGGCAAGCATCATCCCACGTCTCCTTCGATCCAGGCTGGTGACGACCCTGCCGCAATGAACCACCCGGTGAAGACGAACGGCGTGGCCAACACGGCAGTGGCGATCCCCATGAGCCAGCCGGCCATCATCTCGAAGAAGGCCGGCATCGGCACCGCAGCAACCGTCGGCCTGCGCAAGCATCCCAATGCCGCAGCCATCGAAGCCGCCGTGCCCGTGCAGATCGCGGCGGACGTTCCGGCTGCTCCGGCAAGCGAAGTCGAGGCGGCAACTGTTCCGCGCGATCCGGAAGCGGATGCGAAGCGCGCCGGCGAACGCATGCAGAAAGCGCTCGACGCCGAGCACGAGGCCGAGCAGAAGGCTCACGAATACGCCGTCGAGGCCCAAGCCTACGAGGCGCAGATCGAAGCGGACAGCAACCTCGCATCGGCGCGACGTCAGGTCAAGGAAACGAAGGCCGCGGCCGAGCAGGCCAAGAAGCATGTAGAAAACAACGTCCCCGACCCGCACGTGAAGCGCAAGACGGACGAAGGCGCCAGCGCGCCCGCGTCCGACAATGCCGAATCTGGTGCAAACGGGTCGGATCAGGGCAAGTAGGAACTAAGGGGTGTTTGAAATGAGCGCAAGCGAAAAGAACGAGCCGAAGACCACGTCGGCGACGGCTGCGCAGTTCAAGCAGGTAACTGGCACATCGAGCGCCCACCCCGCTGCAACGGGCGCGGATGCAGCTCGCATGTCGATGCCTGAGAACAACGGCGCCAAGGTGACGAAGCCCACCGTCGCCACCGCCCAGAAGAGCGGCGACGACTTCAAGGCGACGCTCACCGTGAAGGACATGGTGGTGTGGGGCCTCATAACCATGGTGCCCATCTCGCCCATGGCCGTGTACGGCGGCGTGTTCGCCGACTCCGGCGGGATGCCCACCTTGGCCTTCCTCATCGGCTTCGTGGCGGTGCTGTTCTCGGTGTTCTCGTTCGGCATCATGATCCAGCACTTCCCGTCGTCCGGGTCGATATTCACCTACGTCAGCCACGTGTTCGGCAAGGCCCCGGGCTTCATAGCCGGATGGCTCATGCTGCTGCAGTACCTGGTCAGCCCGGCCATGGTGTACCTGATTGCGGCCATAGCCATCCACAGCATGCTTCCCGAGGTCCCGATACTGGCGCTTTGCTTCGGCTTCTTGGCCATCGTGGCCATCGTGTCGCTGATAGGCATGAAGACGGCCATGGTGGTGAACAAGGTGGCATTGGTGGCCCAGCTGGTCATCCTGGCCTTGTTCGTCGTGTGCGGCATCGTGTACGTGGTGCAGCATCCCGAAAGCGCCAACTTCTCGCCGACCAACCTGTTCAACCCCGGCAAGTTCGAGCTGGGCGGAACGATGTCGGCCGTGTCGCTGGCCGTGATGTCCTACGTGGGGTTCGGCGCCATCGCCACCCTGACGCAGGAAGCCAAGGACCCCAAGCATGGGCCGTCGCGCGCAATGATGGTCATGGCCGTCGTGCTGTGCGTGCTGTACGTGCTGCAGTGCTTCATCGCCACGTGCATCGACCCGTCCGGCGCGGTCTTCCAGGGCGACACGGACAACGCGTTCTACGCCGTGGCCAAGCTGGCGGCAGGGCCGTGGCTGATGGTGGTGTGCGCCGTGGGCGTCGCGTTGGCGCAGGGCGTGTTCACCGCAATCGCGCAGCAGAACTCCATCGCGTTCGTCATGTTCACCATGGCGAAGGGCGGATGCCTTCCGAAGTTTATGGCCAAGATGGACAAGCGCACCAACTCCCCGTTGAACGCGGTCATCTTCATAATCGGGCTGTCCGTCGTGCTCACGCTGGTCTTCCAGTTCAGCGGCATAAACATGAACACGGTCGTGAAGATATCGAACTTCGGCGCGCTTTCCACCTACGTGATGCTGAACGTCTCGGTCATCGTGTTCTGCTGGTTCCAACTTAAGGAACGTGCCGGCGCGAAGGCGTTCTTCATGCACCTGCTGTTCCCGCTGTTCGGCGCGGCGGTGTGCTTCGCGATCCTGCTGTCGGTGGGCGACGTGGCCCTGATCGTCGGCTGCGTGTTCATAGTCATCGGAATCGTGTACTACCTGGTGCTGACCAAGGTTCTGAAGCGGCAGATAAACCTTGGGTAGCAGCCAGACGTTTGGAAACCCCGGGGTGTCGCAAGGCGCCCCGTTGCAATGGATGCAAGCCTCGGATAGGTGCTCTGAAGAGCACGGACAAGGGCGCTGAAAGGGCACTGAAAGCGCACGAGCGAAGCAAGGAAACCATGGCCGAAAGGAGCCATCATGACAGAAGCACAAGCATTCACGTTGAAGCTGGAACCGCAGGAGCAGCCCAAACCGTCCGAAGGCGCGATCCCCGAGCCTGCGACCAAGACGTACACCTGGAAGGGCAAGGGCAAGAAGTCCTTGACCTACGACGCCACAGCCGAGATGCTGCCGGTGCACGAGGACGACGGAACCCTCATCGGGCACATGTTCGCGCTGTCCTACGTCACCGACGAGCAGGACAAGTCCGACCGTCCGGTCACGTTCTGCTGGAACGGCGGCCCTGGCGGGTCGTCGGCCATGGTAAACGTCGGCGGCCTGGGGCCGCGGCGTGTGCCGATCGCGACGCTCGACCAGCTGCCTTGCCCCACGCAGCCTGAAGACAACCCTTACTCGCTGCTGCCTTCTTCCGACCTGGTGTACATCGACGCGCTGGGCACCGGATATTCCAAGGTGGCGAAGGGCTACGACCCCAAGAAGGTGTGGGGAGTGGACGGCGACGCCGATGCGTTCATGCGCGGCATCTCGCAGTGGCTCACCACGCACGACCGCTGGAATTCGCCGCTGTACCTGTACGGCGAGTCGTACGGCACCATGCGCAACGCGGTGCTGATGCGCGTGCTTGGCGAGCGCGGGATCGCGCTGACCGGCGTGGTGGAGCAGTCGACCATCCTGGACTACGCGCCCACCCTTTCCGGCAACGACCTTTACTACATGGGCATGCTTCCCGTGTACGCCGCCACGGCAAACCACTTCGGCAAGGCCGGCAAGGGCGTGGACCAGTTCAAGTGGTTCGACAAGGCATGGGACTTCGTCGACGAGAAGTACGGCCGCGCGCTGATCAAGTGCGACGAGATCGACCCCAAGGAAGAGAAGGCCGTAGCCAAGGAGATGTCGCAGCTGATCGGCATCCCGGCCGACATCATCCAGCAGAAGCACCTGCGCATCGAGCTTGACACGTTCCGCAAGCTGCTGCTGGCGGACGAGGGGCTGTTCATAGGCCGCTACGACACGCGCTTCACCGAGCCTGCCTATATGGACGTGCAGGGCGACAACGAGTTCTTCGCCGGCGAGGACCCCTCGGGCGACGCGATCATGTCCCCCGACCAGTCGGCATGGATGAAGCTGGTCCAGGAAACCGGCTTCAAGGGCTCGCCGCTGAACATGCTGCTCTCGTTCAAGGTGAACATGGACTGGAACTGGACGCACCAGGCGCCTGGCACCATGGGCAGCCCGTCATGCCCCAACACGGCATACGACATGGGCACGGCGCTTCGCCGCAACCCGCACTGCCGCGTGCTGTTCTTCGGCGGCATCCACGACGCGGCCACGCCGTTCTGGAACGTCAAGCACGCCATGTCGAAGATGTTCCTTCCCGACAGCATCAAGGACCGCATCGAGTACTGCGTCCACGAGAACGGGCACATGGCTTACGAGGACCAGCCCACGCTTGAGAAGATGGCCCCCGAGCTTGCCGCCTTCTACGACAAGCGCCATCAGGCATAGGAAAAGCGGAAGGAAACGCCAGGCGGCACGGGGTTGGCGGTGCGCGAAATGCGGAACCGGCGCAGCCCCAGCCGCCAGGCCTGTTAGGAAAGGAGGCCCGAAATGCTCAAGCCCGACCAACAAGCGATGGTGGACCACGCCCAGCATCAGGAAATCAACGGATGGCGGCACATCAAGGTGAAGGGGAGCCCGTACGAGTGCGGGTTCCAGGAAGGCTACCTGCTGGCCGACGAGTACAAGGACGCCAGGCGCGTGTACGAGTACATGACGCTGGAGACGTTCGGGATGACCTACGACTGGTTCGCAGAGCAGTCGCTGAAGCTGCACAGGGACATGATTCCCGAGCGCTGGGCCAACGAGCTGCAGGGAATGGCCGACGGCCTGACCGCCGCCGGCGTGCCGGCAACGCTGGACGACATGATCGCCTGGAACGACTGGATGGAGGTCACCGGCTACTGGTGGCCCCAGAACGCCGGCAAGATCATGAGCCGTCCGCTGATGAAGACGCACCGCAAGGAGCACTGCTCGGCCATCGTGGCCACAGGTTCCGCCACCGTCGACGGCAAGCCTTACCTGGGGCATGAGAGCTTTGACGAGTTCTGGAGCGGCCAGTACTTCAACGTGTGCAAGAGGGTGGAACCCGACGAGGGCCACGCCTTCATAATGCAGGCGTCGGCGCCGTGCATGCTTTCGTCGATGACCGACTTCTACGTGACCGACGCGGGGCTGAACATCACCGAGACCACTTTGGCCGGCTTCGACCGCTACGACGACGCGGGCATGCCCGAATGGGTGCGCATCCGCGACGCCGTGCAGTTCGCCGGCAACATCGACGAGTTCGTCGAGCGCCTCGACGCGGGCAACAACGGCGGCTATGCCAATGCATGGCTGATCGCCGACCACAACACCGGCGAGATCGCGCGCTACGAGCAAGGGCTCGAGTTCACGTCGCTGAAGCGCACGTTCGACGGCGCGTTCTTCGGGTGCAACGCCGTGTTCGACCCGCGCATCCGCAACCTGGAATGCAAGGACAACGGCTTCAACGACCCGCGTCAGCAGACCGGCGCCCGTCGCCAGAGGTGGATGGAGCTCATCGACCAGTACTACGGGAAGATCGACCTGGAGGTCGTGAAGAAGATGCTGGCCGACACGTACGACGTGTACCTGGGATACAACTGCCCGTCCAGCCGCGACATCTGCTCGCATTACGACGTGGACCCGCAGTACTACGCCGACGACCCCGACGCCGTGTGGAACATCCCGTTTTACCCGGCCGGCTCGTGCGATGCGAAGGCCGCAGGCCCCGACGACGTGAAGAACATGAAGATGTGGGGCCGCTACGGCCGCGCCGACGGCGTGGAGTTCAACGCGAAGGACTTCATGGACCAGCACCCGCTGTGGAAGTGGATGGACGGATACCTGGAAGACCGCCCGACGCAGCCCTGGACGCTGTTCGACTAGGCGTTCGCGACGCTTACGGCATTCCGGGCGGCGGACCGTCGCCCTTTGGATAGCAAGCTGCAACGGATCAAGCCATAGGAATGGAGATGTTCGAAATGAAGCTATCAATGGAACAGATCGGAAAGATGTCGGAGGACTACAAGAAGATGTGCTGCCAGCACGTCGCCCAGCGCTCCGTCACGAAGAACGGCATCCTGGAGTCGGCCGAGAGCGTCGACGTGCTGAAGCGCATGAGCCCGCCGAACTTCGCGTTCACCATCGACGTGGACAGCCAGGCCGTGGCGAACCAGAAGATGTCAGGCCGCTGCTGGATGTTCGCCTGCCTGAACGTGCTGCGATTCCACATCGAGAAGGACCTGGACCTGCCGAAGGGCACCTTCGAGCTTTCGCAGGCGCACCTTGCGTTCTACAACAAGCTGGAACGCGCCGCGTGGTTCCTCGAGCACATCGTGGCAACCGCCGACAAGCCGCTCGACGACCGCGAGGTCGACTGGCTTATCAGCACGCCCATGG
>CABVEH010000017.1 GCA_902497215.1 uncultured Eggerthellaceae bacterium
CCCCGCCTACGAGAGCGTCTTCGAAAGCAAGAACTCGGCGTACATGGGCCATGGGCTCGTGTTCAACAAGTACACCGGTGCGCGCGGAAAGAGCGGGTCGAACGACGCGCGGGCGGAATACATGGCCCGTATACGCCGCGTGATGGACGACGCCGGCGTCACTTTCCAAACCGCGGAGCTGGGGCGCGTGGACGCGGGCGGCGGCGGAACCATCGCGTTCATCCCCGCGCGCTACGGCATGGACGTGATAGACAGCGGGGTTCCGGTGCTTTCCATGCACAGCCCATGGGAGGCCACGAGCAAGGCCGACATCTACGAGGCGTTCAAGGGATACCGGGCCTTCCAGCTGGGCATGTAGCCCGCCTGGTTCAGGCCGCGGGCTTGACGTTCGCACGCGAGGCGCACTATGTCTGACAGCAAGGACAAATCCAGATACGCGCAGGTCGTCCAGTACAGCCTGATCGGCATAGTTGCCAACCTGCTGCTGGCCGGCTTCAAGGTCGCTGCCGGGCTCCTTGCCGAGTCCATCGCCGTGATTCTCGACGGCGTCAACAGCCTGAGCGACGTGTTCTCGTCCACCGCGACGATAATCGGCGAGAAGATCGCCAACATGCGGCCCTCGCGCAAGCACCCGTACGGGTACGGCCGCGTGGAATACGTCACGTCCATCGTCATAGGGGCCGTGGTCCTGGCTGCGGGCGCGGTCTCCATCTACGAGTCGGTCGCGAAGATCGCCTCGCCCAGCACCCCCGACTTCAGCACGCTGACCCTTTCCGTGCTTGTGGTGGCGATGCTGGCGAAGGTCGCGATAGGCATCGCCTTCGTCCGCAAGGGACGCGCCATCAACTCACAGCCCCTGAGGGCGTCCGGGGTGGATGCGGCCTACGACGCGGTGCTCACCTTCGGCACGCTGGTGTCGGCCTTGATCTGCCTGATATGGGGAATCGACCTCGACGGATGGGTGGGACTCGTCATCTCGGTCTTCGTGGTGAAGGCCGGCTTCGACATCGTGCGCGACGCCGTGGCCTCCATCATCGGCGAGCGCCCGTCCGAGGAATGCGTGGCCAGGATCCGCGCGCTCATAGCCGAGCACGAAGGGGTGCTTGGCGTGTACGACCTGATGCTGGACACGTTCGGCCCCGAAAGGACCATGGGCGCATGCCGCATAGAGGTGCGCGACGACATGCTTGCGAGCGAGATACACGAGCTGACGCGCCATATCTCCGAAGACCTGGACCGCGAATGCCGGACCCAGCTAATACTTGGGATATACGCCGCGAACTCCACGGGCGATTTCGCAGACATCCACAGGAAGCTGAACGAACTTGTCGACCATCACCCCGAGATCCTGCAGGTGCACGGGTTCTACGTCGACGAGGACACCAACCACATCGACTTCGACCTCGTCATAGACTTCGACCACGACGCAGACGAGCTGAAGAAGCACATCCTGGACGAGATGAAGTCGTTCTATCCCGACTACACGTACAACGTGATAACCGACCTCGACTACTCTTGATGCCCCGACAACCGTAAGTAAACGGGAAGGTCACGCTTGGCGGGGCCTCGCCCCTTCTCGTGCGAGGCGCGAATAGACTTGCCTTCGTGGCAATCAGTCAAGGAAAGGGGCCATGATGAAAGGCGATCCAAGGGTTATCGAAAAGCTAAACTACCTGCTCGAAGGCGAGCTTACCGCAATCAACCAGTACATGCTGCACTCTGAGATGTGCGAGGACTGGGGCTACGAGAAGCTGCACCGCAGCTTCAAGGACCGCGCCGTCACCGAGATGCACCACGCCGAGCACCTCATGGAGCGCATCCTGTTCCTGGAGGGGCAGCCGGTGGTGTCCAACCTGTCAAAGATGAACATCGGCAAGGCTGCGCAGGACCAGATCGACAACGACCACGACATGGAGATCCAGACGGTCAAGGACTACAACGAGGCCATCGCGCTTTGCGCCGAGTGCCTGGACTACGGCACCCGCAACCTTCTGACCGAGATCCTGAAGGACGAGGAAAGCCACGTCGACGAGCTCGAGGACCAGCAGGACCAGATCGAGCAGATGGGCATCCAGATCTTCCTGTCCACGCAGAAGCCGGAAGCCAAGTAAACGTTGCGAGCTTGGCGGCCATCGGTTTCGGCCGATGGCTAACTCGGCGCCAAGCGAGCAAAGGAATCATCCAGGAAAGGGCCGCAAGGCCCTTTCCTTATGCGTGACAAATGACCCGACCACTGTCACGGACCACTGTCACGTTCAGTCGACCTTCTGGTTGTTCTTCATGGCGTGGCGGCTCTTGAACACCACCACGATGACGTAGACGCCCAGCACGAAGGCGCCAACGAACCCTAGGAAGCCAATTAGCGGCACCTCCAACAGCTTGGGCTGCATGTTGGTGGTGCAGATGATGGACGACCCCAGGAAAAGCCCCACGGATATCAGCGCCAGCGACAGGCGTCCGACCGACGCGTACACGGTCGACAAGGCATGTTCGTCCACCTTCACGTCGCCGCGCATCGCAAGCTGGCCGCGGTTCAGCATGGTAAGCGTGTTGGTCAGCTGCGCCGGCAGCTTCGTGACGGCTTCGGCCGAGCGAAGAGACGAGTTGACCAGCTCGTTCGCACGCATCTCGATGTGCTTCGGGTCGAGCGACTGCATCATCACGTGCTCGCTGACGACCTCCATGACGTTCGTGCGCGGGGCTATGTCGTCCAGGACCCCCTCGATGGTCATAAGCCCGCGCACAAGCATGGTGACCGAGGGAAGCATTATCAGGTTCTGCCCGCGCATGATCTCGATCATCTCGCTGAACGCCTCGCCCATGTTTATTTCGGACAGGTCGGCGGACCCGTACTTTTCCAGAAGCTGCGACAGCTTGCCGATCAGCCTGCCCTCGTCCACTTCGCCATGCTGGCGCGATATGCCGATGACGGCCTCCATCAGCATGAAGGGGTCGTTGGTGGCCACCGACCGGAACATGCGCCCGACCAGCTGGCGTTCGCTCCCGGTCAGCGTGCCCACCATGCCGAGGTCGATCCAGACGATATCCTTCCCGCGGACCACAATGTTGCCGGGGTGCGGGTCGGCATGGAAGAAGCCATGGTCGAGCACCTGGGATATGTAGTTCTGCACCAGGCGGTTCGCCAGCACGCGGGGGTCGTCGCCTTCCTTCTTCAGGGCCTTCACGTCGTCGATGGGAATGCCGTCGACGTATTCCATCACCAGCACCGACTCGCTGGACAGGCGCGGGTAGGGGATGGGCGACGATATGCCGTCGCAGTTCTCTATCTCGATGTGGAACTTGATCAGGTTGTTCAGCTCTATGTCGAAGTTGACCTCGTTGGCGGTGGTGCGCTCGAGTTCGTCGACCAGGTTCTCGAAGTTGAGCAGTATCACCTGGTGCTCGCTGCTGAAGAACTCGGCGGTCGCCAGCAGCTTCTTCATCAGCGCGATGTCCTGGCTCATCTGCTCGACGATGCCGGGACGGCGCACCTTGACTGCCACCACGCTTCCGTCGAACAGCACCGCCTTGTGAACCTGCGCGATGGACGCCGAGCCCAAAGGCGTGGGGTCGATTGCCAGGAACACCTCGGTCCAGGGCTTTCCGTACGCCTCGTCCAGGCATTTCTTGACCTCGTCGAACGGCATGGGGGTTACGTCGGCGTGCAGCTGCTCGAACGCCTCGCAGTATTCCTTCGGAAGGATGTCGGACCGGGTGGAGGCCATCTGCCCTATCTTCACGTAGGTGGGCCCGAGCTCTTCCAGCAGGTTGACGGCCTGCTGCGGCGTGATGCCCTTGGTTATGTGGTACTTCCGCACTATGGACAGTATCTGGCGCATGCGCTTGCCGGACGTCTTGTCCTCGCGTCCCAGCTGCGCCATGCGCACGAATTCCGAGAATGTGGCCATGTCCCCGCCTCGTCTGCCCGCTGCTTTTCGTGTGGGTTGCGCCTTTCTTGGCGTTGCCGCCGTGAAGGCATGCCGCTTCGGCCTATGTTATACGTTGATATAGAATAATTCCCCTAGGCGCACAGCTTGAAAGATACTTGTTTCGAAGGAGGCCAATGCCTCATATCGTGCACATAGAAGACGACTTCGACATGGAGAAGATACGCACCTCGGGGCAATGCTTCCGCATAGCCCGCCTGGACGAAGGCGCCTATCGCGCCATAGCGGGGGACAAGGTGCTTTACATGCGGAAAGCCGGAAGCGCGAGCGCCGACGAGTCCGACGGGTCCGGCGCGAACGCCGGCGCCGACTGGGAGGTGTCCTGCACGCCCGAGGAATGGGGCTCGTTCTGGAGCGCCTACTTCGACCTGGGGCGCGACTATTCCGCCATCCGTGCCGCGTGCGAGGGCCGCAACGCCTTTGTCGACGAGGCCATGGCCTACGGGCGCGGCCTGCGCATCCTTGCGCAGGACCCATGGGAGATGCTGATCACGTTCATCGTGTCGCAGCGCAAGAACATGCCTGCCATCGCAAGCGCGGTGGAACAGCTCGCCCAGCGGTTCGGAAGCCCCGTGGAAACCGAGCGTGGCACGGTTTACGCGTTCCCCACGCCCGAGCAGCTGGCCGCAGCCAGCGAGGACGACCTGCGCGCTTGCAGCCTTGGCTACCGCGCGCCCTACATCGCCGAGACCACGCGCCAGGTGCTAAGCGGCGAACTCGACCTTCGGTCGCTTGCCGAGGCCGACGATGCAGCACTCTTCGAAGGCCTGCAGAAGGCGTGCGGCGTGGGTGCCAAGGTGGCCAACTGCGTGTGCCTGTTCGGCTACGGGCGCACGTCGCAGGTGCCCGTGGACGTGTGGATCGCGCGCGCCATCGACGAGGAATGCGGAGGCGTCGACCCGTTCGCCCAGTTCGGCGAGGACGCGGGCATAATGCAGCAGTACGTCTTCTATTACATGACAGACAGAAGGAAGTGAGGCTTCATGCCTTTCGATGAGCCGAAGGAACACCCGGCGTTCGACGAGTTCGTCGCCACCATAGCCGCCCTGCGCAACCCCGACGGCGGATGCCCGTGGGACCTCGAGCAGACGCACGCGTCCATCGCGTCGAACATGATCGAGGAGGCCTACGAGGCGGTGGACGCCATAGAGCACGACGACGTGCCGCACATGCGCGAGGAGCTGGGCGACGTGCTTCTGCAGGTGGTGCTGCAGAGCCAGATAGCGAAGGATTCCGGCGAGTTCGACATAGACGACGTGTGCACCGACATAAACGCGAAGATAGTGCGCCGCCACCCCCACGTGTTCGGCGACGTCGAAGGCGGAAGCGCCAACGACGTCATCACGCTTTGGGACAAGATAAAGCTGCAGGAGAAGCAGGCCGCCGGGGCCGCCGGGGCCGATGGGCAGGGCGAAGCGCGCGAGCCGGGGCTGCTTGACAGCGTGTCCGTCAACTTCCCGGCGCTGATGCAGGCGCAGAAGATATCGCGCAAGGCGGCCGCGGTCGGGTTCGAGTGGGACTGCATCGACGACGTATGGGCCAAGGTGGACGAAGAGGTCGCTGAACTGAAGGAGGCCTACGCACGCGCCCCGAAGGACGAATCTGGCATGATCCTGCACGACGACGCGCATGCGGTGGCCGACGTCGAGCTGGAGTTCGGCGACGTGCTGTTCACGCTGGTGAACGTGGCGCGGCGCATGGGCATCAGCGCCGAGGAGTCGCTGCGCAAGACCTGCGCGAAGTTCCGCAGCCGTTGGGAGCGCATGGAAGACGCCGCACGCGAAGGCGAAGGCGACCTGCGCGAAATGGACATCGACCAGCTGGAGGGCCTTTGGCAGGCCGCGAAGGCACATGAGTGCGCGCAAGCCGGTCAGCCCGCACAAGCCGAGGAGGCCTAGGATGGACGACTTCACCATAGGATGCCATCTTTCGTGCTCGAAGGGCTACGCCAACATGGCGCGCGAGGCGGCGTCCATAGGCGCCAACACGTTCCAGTTCTTCACGCGCAACCCGCGCGGAGGCAAGGCCAAGGACATCGACCCAGCGGACGTCGATAAGTACTTCGAACTGGCGAAAGAGGCGGGGATAACCACCATATTGGCGCACGCTCCCTACACGCTGAACCCCGCCGCAGCGAAGGACGACACGCGCGAGTTCGCCATAACCACGCTTGCCGACGACCTGCGCCGCATGGAGACCACCCCGAACCAGCTGTACAACATGCATCCCGGCGCGCACGTGGGGCAGGGGGTCGAGGCCGGCATCGACAAGATCGCCGACGCGCTGAACCAGGTGCTGGCCTCCGAGCAGACCACAACCCTGCTGCTGGAAGCTATGGCCGGGAAGGGAAGCGAGGTGGGGGCGCGCTTCGAGGAGATAGCGGCCATCATCGACCGCATCGAGCTGGACGACCACGTGGGGGTGTGCCTGGACACGTGCCACGTGTGGGAAGGCGGCTACGACATAGTGGGCGACCTGGACGGAGTGCTTGACGAGTTCGACCGCACTGTCGGGCTCGACCGGCTGCGCGCCGTGCACCTCAACGACTCGAAGAACCCCATCGGAGCACACAAGGACCGCCACGAGGTGATCGGCGGAGGCCATATCGGCCTGGACGCGCTTGCCGCCGTGACGGCGCATCCTGCGCTTCGCCACCTGCCGTTCTTCCTTGAGACGCCGCACGACAAGGTGGCAGAGTACGGCGAGGAGATAGCGTCGCTGCGCGCCGCCCGGGCAAACCTGCTGTAGCTTTTTTGAAAGCCGGGCCTATGCGTTATCTTCACCGCAGGGTGATAGACTTGCATGAAAACGCAACGGAAGGGAGCCTATGAACGCCAACGGCAACGCAAGGAACTCCACCGACGAGATGATCGAGGCGGCCCAGGCGGCCGAAGGAATCGGCGGCGAAGGCACGCACGCGGAAGGCGCTGCGGCAAGCGACGCGGCGAAAGACGCTGCGTCCACCAAGGGCCTGCTCGAGCGCTCGCCGGCCTACTGGGAGTTCCTGGGAACATGCACGCAGTGCGGCCATTGCACGAAGGCCTGCCCGTCGCTCACGGCCGCCGACATGACGCTGGGCGACATAGCCAGGGCGCTTCTTGCCGCCGAGCGCGAAGCCGGCGACCGCGAAGACCTGGCATACGCCATCGCAGGAAACCCGCAGCTGGTGCAGGCGGTGCGCGGCTGCTTCTTCTGCACCACGTGCAAGAACACCTGCTTCGCGCACAACGACGTGTGCGACCTGATATACAACGCGCGCGTCGACTTCCAGGACCTGGGGCTGATTCCGCGCTTCGCGTGGACCAGCGTGCAGGTGGACCAGGAATGGGACATCTTCACGGCCTACCGCGCCATCTATGGAATCTACCTCGGCGACCTCACACGCCACGTGGCCACCGACGACCACGAAGCCGAAAGCGACTGCAAGGTGGCGTTCTTCCCCGGATGCTCGCTTGCGGCCTACGCCCCCGAACTGACCCGCGAGATATTCGACACGGTGCAGGACCTGGGCGGCAAGACCACCATGATCGACCACTGCTGCGGCTCGCCTCTGAAGAGCGCCGGATTCTTCGAACGCGCCGAGGCTCTTTGCGACCGCATCGCCGACGAGGTGGCGTCCTCGGGGGCCAAGACGATGGTGTGCGTGTGCCCAGGCTGCGCCAACGCCATGCGGTCCACGCTTGCCAGGCACGGCCTCGACGTGCAGGTGAAGCTTCTTCCGGGATACCTTTCCGAGCACGGCTTCTCGCCCAAGCGCCCGCTTCCCGACGCGCCCCTTTGCGTGTCGAAGTCATGCCAGGACCGCGACGGGTCCTACCTCGAGGAAACCTGCGAGGCCCTGGGCGTGGGCATGGGCGCGCCGAAGATATTCAACGGATGCTGCGGGGCGGGCGGCGCCGTCAGCGCGTTCGACCCGAACAGGCAGGCGAGCCAGGCCGACAGCAAGCTTTCGTTCGCCGACGACGGCTCGGTGGTCGTCACCATGTGCCCCACGTGCACGTACACCTATGCCGCCCAGCTCATGTCCATGCCGCGCGACCTTTCCAACAAGCACTACGCCGAGCTGATGTTCGAGAACCAGTTCGACTGGCCGAAGGTGTTCGCGCAGCTCCAGGGGATGTACGAAGGCGAGTACGGCCCCTGGCTCAACCAAGTGTTCGCGTAAGGAGCCATCATGACCAACGACAGCAAAGGCGCCATGGGGGGTTCCGCGTCCGCACCGGTCGCGATAATCGGCTTCGGCGCGGCAGGGGTCAACGCCGCCATCGCGCTTCGGCAGGCGGGATACGAAGGGGCGGTCGACGTGTTTTCCGAGCTTGACACGTTGCCCTACAGCCCCATACTCACGTCGTATTACGCGGGCGGCATGAGGCCGTACGGCGAGTGCTTTCCCTGGACGGAAGAGGAAATCGACGCGCTTGCATTGAACGTGCACGACGGCATGCCGGCCACGGGGCTGGACGTGAAGGCGCACGTGGTGAAGACGTCTCAGGGCGATTTCCCCTACTCGAAGTGCATCATAGCCACGGGGGCGTCCCCGTCCGCGGCAGGCTTCCCGCCCGACTGCGGCTACGACCCGATGGTGTTGCATTCCATGGCCGACGCCGAGCGCATGAAGGCGGCGCTGGAAGACGCGGAATGCAGACGCGTGCTCGTAAGCGGCGCCTCGATGGTGGCGCTCAAGATAGTGGAGGCGTGCCTCGCGCAAGGCAAGCAGGTCACGCTGGTGGGTATGAACCCCCACGTGCTCGACTTCAACGCGCTGCCCGCTGCGGCCGAGCGCTTCGAGAAGAGGCTGGGCGAGAAGGGCGTGCGCTTGCATCTGGGCCAGACTGTTGCCGCGGTCCAGGTGGAAGAGGCCGAAGGGCATCCTGAGGGACGCGTGCTGAAGGTGACGTTCAGCGGCGGCGAGGTGGAGGAATTCGACCAAGTCGCGGTCGCGCACGGCATGAGGGGCAGCCTTTCGTTCCTGACGCCCGGCTCGCTCGAAATGGACAGGGGGCTTCTGGTCGACGAGTTCATGCGCACGAGCGACCCGGACGTGTACGCGGCGGGCGACGTCGCGCAGGCGCTCGAGCTGACCAGCGGCGAGAGGCGCATCGTTGGCATTTGGAAGAACGCCGCGGTGCAGGGCGCGTGCGCCGGACGCGCCATAGCGCGCGAGCTTGCAGGCTGCGCCCCCGACGCTTCCGAGGCGTATCAAGGCGCCATATCGTCCAACACCATAGGGGTCGACGGAACGCTGTTCCTTTCCGCTGGCACCATCGACCCGGGTCCCTGCGGCGAAATCGAGGTGCGCGAGGGCGAAGACATGACGGTGGTGTACGTGTACCGGCCGTCCGACGCCGGCGAAGGTCGGCAGCTGGTCGGGTTCAACATAACCAGCGACACCGACGTGGAGGGGGGCGTGGCCTACGACACCGGGGCCATGCTGACCTTGCGCATAAAGGAAGGGCTGGAAGGCCGATGAACGAGATAAAGTGCCCCAAGTGCGGGGCGCAGTTCCAGGTGGACGAGTCCGACTGGGCCGACATCGCCAAGCAGGTGCGCGACGCCGAGTTCGATTCTGCCATCAAGCAGGGCGTCCAGCTGGCCCGCGCCGAAGGCGAGCTGGCCTCGGCCGACAAGGACAAGCGCATAGCCGAGCTGGAAACGCAGGTGGAGCTGCAGAAGAAGCAGGCAGTCGCCGAGGCCAAGGCCGACATCGAGAAGCTGAAGGCCGAGCTGAAGGCCGAGCGCGACACCCATGCGTCTGAAATGGAGGCCGAGCGCGCCAAGCACGAGTCGCGCCTGAAGGACGCCACCGCCGAGGCCGTCGCCGCGTCCGACAAGCTTAAGGTCGAACTCGACGCCGCCAAGGCCACACACGAGGCCGAGCTTGAGCAGGTCAAGGCCCAGGCCAAGGCCGACATGGTGGAGTCGCAGGCCGAGCTGCAGAACCTGCTTTCGGCCAAGGACGCCGAGATCCGCGCCCGCGACCAGGAGATCGTGAACATGCGCGAGATGCGCAGCAAGATCACCGTGAAGCTGCTGGGCGAAAGCCTGGAGCAGCACTGCGAGACGGAATTCAACCAGATACGCGCGCTCGCGTTCCCGCGCGCCGAGTTCGACAAGGACAACGAGGCGGTCGAGGGCACGAAGGGAGACTACATCTTCCGCGAGTTCGACGAGGACGGCGTGGAGCTGGTGTCAATCATGTTCGAGATGAAGAACGAAGCCGACGACTCCACGCGCAAGAAGAAGAACTCCGACCACTTCAAGAAGCTGGACGCCGACCGCCGGAAGAAGAACTGCGAGTACGCCGTGCTGGTCAGCCTTCTTGAGTCGGACAGCGAGCTGTACAACCGAGGCATCGTGGACGTGTCTTACGAGTACGACAAGATGTACGTCATACGCCCGCAGTTCTTCATCCCGCTGATCTCGCTGCTGAGCAACGAGGCCAAGAAGGCCGCAGGCTACAAGCACGAGCTTGAGATGGTGCGCCAGCAGAACATCGACGTCACCGACTTCGAGGAGAGGCTTGAGGACTTCAAGGAGAAGTTCGGGACGAACTACCGCCGCGCCGCCGACAGGTTCCAGAAGGCGATAGACGAGATAGACAAGTCGATCGAGCATCTGAACAAGATCAAGGAGAACCTGCTGGGGTCCGAGCGGAACCTTCGCCTGGCCAACGACAAGGCCGAGGCGCTCACCGTCAAGAGGCTTACGCGCGGGAACGCTACAATGAGGGAGAAATTCAAGGAGCTGGAAGCCGCCGAGGCGGAAGATGCCGGGCTTGAGGAAGTCGCAGCCCAGGTCGAAGCGACCGAGGCCGAGGAGGCCAAGCCGAAGCCGAAGAAGACCACGCGCCGGAAGGCGCCGAGGAGGACCGATGTTCGGGGACAATCTTGATCGCATAGTCAAGGCCGTCGAGAAAAACTACGAGGCCGACGAGATATTCTTCACCAAGCCGGGTCAGCGGTGGCCCAGCCGTTCGGTGATAAAGGACGTGCTGAAGAAGCTGCGCAGGGTCATATTCCCAGGCTACTTCGGCGAGGAGATGCTGTCCCCCAAGACCAGCCCCGAGTACTTCATAGGCGAGATCCTGATCCAGGTAGAGCGCGACCTTCGGCAGCAGATAGTGCTGGCCATATCCTACATGGACGACAAGTGCGCGAACGCCACCGACAGCACGCGCTGCTACGAGTGCGTCCCGGTGCACGTGGCAGACCGAGCGGCTTACGTGTGCACCAAGTTCTTCGATGCCATACCCGAAGTGCAGCGCAAGCTGCTCACTGACGTGCAGGCCATCTTCGACGGCGATCCCGCGGCCCAGTCTAAAGAGGACGTCATCTTCTCGTACCCGGGCCTCTATGCCATCTACGTGTACCGCCTGGCGCACATCCTCTACGAGCTCGAGGTGCCAATCATCCCGCGCATCATGACCGAGTTGGCCCATGCCGGAACAGGCATCGACATCGGCGCCGGCGCGCAGATCGGCGAGTACTTCTGCATCGACCACGGCACGGGTGTCGTCATCGGCGAGACCACCGTGATAGGCGACCACGTGAAGATATACCAGGGCGTCACGCTGGGCGCGCTTTCGACGCGCGGCGGCCAGCGCCTGTCGGGCGTGAAGCGCCATCCTACCATCGAGGACAACGTGACCATCTACTCGAACGCCTCGGTGCTGGGCGGCGAGACGGTGATAGGCGAGGGGTCGGTGGTGGCCGGGTCCACGTTCGTCACGTTCTCGGTGCCACCGCATTCGCGCGTGGCCGTGAAGGAGCAGGAGATCACCGTCCGCGGAAAGGATGAGAGGGAATAGGCGCGCCCGGCCGCAAGGCCCGTGCTCAAGCAATGGCTCGCTCGGCGGAAACGTCCACTGGACGTTTCCGTTC
>CABVEH010000018.1 GCA_902497215.1 uncultured Eggerthellaceae bacterium
ATCACCATTCGCAAAATCTGCCACTTCCCCCAACTTACGCTGTTCCCAAGGGTCATTAAATCCCTCGAATCTGATGGCAGGTACGCGGCTCATCGGAGCTCACCGCCCAGGAGCTTAGCCAGCTCATTCACTCCCGCCATATCGAACTCGTTGCCTGTGAGATTGCCCAACATACCAATGAGCTCGACCTCGACACCTTGTATTTCTGCATCAATATCGGCATAGGTTGTCGCATATTTGTCTCTCAAAGCACATACTTTTGCGACCAGTTCGTCTACCACAGCACTCGGAAGCGATTGGAGCTGCTTGACCAATGGTTTGTTCCACTTCGCATCCAGTAAGATGTTTGCCTGTTCATCACTGAGGTTCTCGATAGCTTTCTTGGTCTTCTCCTCTAGATTCGCCTCGGCTTCCTTGAGCTTCTTCTTGACGGCCTTCTCCTCATCAAAGAGCGCTCCCGCTCGTTCGAGCTTACTTGGAAGCGAGTCTGGCTCGTTCGCCTCAACACCCATGTCGGCTTTAAGCGTTTTCGCAACACCCTTGATCCTGCTTGCCACGAAAGCATCATTGTTGTCGTTCAGGGCATCATCCGCGTCTTGCTTTTCGTCCTCGGTCAGTTCGTCTAGAAGCTCGGCAACCTCAGAAGCAATGGAAGAAAGCTCTCCCTCAAAAGCATCGATTTCGGCAGCTTCGTCACTCAACATCTCATGTTGCACAAGTTCAAATGGCATTACACGTCCGACCCAGCCGTCCTGCGTTTCGACGTCTTTGCCCTTTTTCTTCTTGACGACCATGTTTGGGTCAACACAACGCACTGCATCAAAGCCCTCAGTCTGAATGATTTCCAAATCGATGGCTATCTGCTGCCATGCGTCATCAAGCAATTGGTAAGCGTCGTAGCGATCAACCAGCGGGATTCCCTCAAGGCGACGAAATATCTCGGTGGCGACGATGCCTTCTTCCTGGTCGCGCAAAGCCAAACTCGCCTCATCCACCAGTTCGTCGAAGAGCCACATTCCGAAATCGTCAAAACGATCGCCGTACTCATGGGTATAAGCACGCACGCTCGCACAGGCGCGAATCGCATTGGCCACATCATCTGACTTAAGACGCATGCTCGCTTCGTTGACATTCTCGAACAGCGCCTCGCGCAGGCCTGGGAAAGCATCCCAATAGGGCGCAAGCGTGTCGACTTCGCTCGTGGGTATACCGCCGAACATGGTGGCGTAAATATCCCAGCTCTCGGCCGCTTCCGAAGAGTCAACATAGCGCGGAATGTTCAGGTTGTAGTCGTTGTCGCGTACTTCTTGCTTGGGCACGGAACGGCAAAAACGCTCTACATCCTCACGGGCCTCGTACGCATCCACGACGCGACGGATATCAGACGCACGAAGCTTGTTGTTCTTGCCTTCCTTCACAAAACCCTTGGACGCATCAATGACCAAGATATCGCTGTTGTCACGATTCTTCTTGAGCACCATGACGATAGTGGGAATGCCCGTTCCAAAGAAGATGTTCGCAGGCAGCCCTATAATGGCGTCAATCTTGTCATTCTCGACGAGGTTGCGACGTATCTGACCCTCTTCGCCACCACGGAACAACACGCCATGCGGTAACACGATGCACATAATGCCGTCGGGTTGCAGATGATAAAGGTCGTGAAGAAGAAAGGCGTAATCTGCTTTGCTCTTGGGCGCGATGCCGTAGTCGTCGAAGCGAGGGTCGGGACCATCCGGCGCATCCCACCGCTGAGAATAGGGAGGATTGGAAACGCACGCATCTACGAACAAGGGCTCATAGGTCTCGGGGTGCCCGTCCTCGAAGAATGGCCAGTCATCGGCAAGCGTGTCGCCGTTGCGAGTGATGATATTGTCGGGCTGGATGCCGCGCATCACCAGGTTCATGCGAGTGAGATTATAGGTGTTCTCCTTGAGCTCCTGGGCATAGTATTTGATGCGACCAACATTGCCCGTTCGATGTGCCACCGCTTGACCGATATTGATAAGAAGCGATCCTGAACCACTGGTAGGGTCGTAAATCTCAATCTCCGTCCTGCCTTTCAGATGCCCTGCCACAATCTCGGACATAAGAACGGACACTTCATGAGGCGTATAGAACTCTCCTGCCTTTTTGCCGGCATTGGCAGCGAAATTGGAGATGAGATATTCATAGATGTAGCCGAGCACATCGTACCCCTGACGTCCATCCATCGGGATATCCTTGATGAGATGTAGAAGGCCGCTAATAGCATTGGTGCGTGCGCCCGAAGTATCTCCCAGTTTGGAAAGGCCGGTCTCGAGGGTTTCGAAGATATGGTCAAACACATGCTTATGGTCAGGGTTCACCAGGCGGCTAAAGGCCGAGAGCGCATCAGTGACGTCCGACACGTCGAAGTCTGAACCCTTGGCAAGCCAACATGAGTACAGATCTTCATAGGCGATGAAGTAACCCATGTTCTTGCGCACGAAATCAACAACGTCAGGATGTTCTTCATTCAGTGTGGCGAAATCGTCTTCCTCAAACCCTTGAGATACAAGCCATGCTTCCTCTTTTTCGGAAAGGAATTTGTAAAAGATAAAGCCGAGAATGTAGTCCTTGTACTCGCTTGCGTCTATCTTTGAGCGCATCTCGTTTGCTGAAGCCCATATTTTGGCCGCAAGTTGTTGTTTGTTCATACAGCCCCGCTTTCGCTCAATTCCAGCGTAAGTCTTATAAATTGAAAGATTACATGCAATGAAAAGCTGGATTCATTCTAGCAGCAAGCTATCACACCATTTTTTATCCGCGTGCAGCCATTTGGAGTCACTCTGCGTTTGCAACACATTTAAGCTTCAAAATGTTTTCGGATGGATCAAAAGCAACCGATAATGTCATCTTCACGTACTACTCCGGCAAAATCCTGCATCTTCCGAAGGCTAACGCATGGGACTCACTTCCGTCGGCCGAAGATTGCATTGATTATCGCGCCGGCCAGGGAAGAAGCAATCCACAGCGGCACGATCAGGATCGACGCGATGAACAGGCCGTAGAGATAAGGATGAAGGACGGTGTCTCCAACACCGGCGCCAATCGCCAGGCCAACGACCAGTATCGCCAGAATCCAGCTCATTCCCAACACCTCCCGTCCCAGTGCAGCAAATCAATGCGGTCACGAATCGCCGAGACGCTACGTTCACTCCCAAGTTATGCCTCGACTACCAAAGACTCGGCCAAAGGCGCCCGAGTACGAACCAGCCGAAGAACGCCCAAATGGCGCAATTGAATCCCGTAAGCCATGTCGGGTCTCCCTGCCCCTCTGCAACGTACTCGACTCCGTCACTCCCCTGGATAGCAACGCTCTCTCCTTTGCTAAGTTCAATACGCTTCGTGGTACCCTTCCCTTCGGCCGCGCCGCGTCCGCGAATCGTGTATTCGACACCATCGGCGCCTTGAACAGTGAAGGACTCGTCGCCATAAAGCTCGATGATCGAACTCCCGTTCTGGCCGGGAGAAATGGGCTTGTCCTCGACTGTGTGGGCAACGCTGAACCCCGTATCGATGGTCAGGACCTCGCCAGAGCACACTTCGAAGGTTTGCGGCTCGGTGCTCACGAATTCGACTTCGCTCATTGTCGCCCTCCCTTTTTGATGCAAACAGAAGAGATGCCGCAACGACTATCGCACAGTCATAGCGTCATGCTGTCCTGCAAACGGGACAGCATGGCAACTTTTTAGCAGGATTTCGATTGCGGACGTTGCACGCCACCCCTAAACCCAAGCGGCCGAAAACGCTAAACCCGGCCTTCCCTCGATCCCATGGCGCGGTTGCCGTCGTCAAAAGGCTCGTAGCGCGCTATGTCGCGGGCGCGGCAAAGCAGGTAGAACTCGCACTCGTCCAGCTCGGAAACGCCAGCATCCTCGACCGCCTCGCGGCACACGTCCAGAAAGGCTTCCGCGGAATCCTCGAAGCATGCCCGGGCGAACTCGCCAGACCCATGGGCCACCTCGAAGCCATCCGCATACAAATACCATCGACGGGGATTCTCCCACCCGCACTCCCCGTTTCCGAACGCGTTCAGCTGCAAGACATGGGGATGCCCCTCGTCCGCCAACTGCCTTTCCAGCAGGCGGACGCTGTACTGCATCTGATACCCAAGGTTCCCGCGCGCCATCCCCGAGACGAAGCCGTGCGGCTCATCGAGATAGTGGAGCTGCCTCTTCTCGCACTCGAAACTTTTCGGAAGAACATTTCGGGATTGGGACGATTCAACTGACGTGGCCATAAAGGCCTCCTTTCATCGATGTTGGCATTACCACCGTGCCTTCGGCCGGTTGGTGCCGGGATCTTCGAGCCAACTCTCTACCCCGACTCTGGATAAAAGCCGCGACGCCTGTCGCAAGCGCCATCTTAGCCGCAACTGCGAAAAAGTCAAACGTCAAGCTCGGATGCACGCCTACGTCAATGTTTGGCCTCCACGAACTAACCAACAATCAGCCGGGAATTCGCTGCCCCTCTAACGACCTCAAATATAATGAACGCGAACGACAAAGCGCATCGATAGCCACTGCAAGCAAGGAAGACACCATGGACGAACGACGCAAGCGAGAGCTGAAAGAGGAATACCGAAACAGCCGCCCTCCCATGGGCGTGCTGTCGTTTCGCTGCGAGCCAACCGGCGAAAGCTTCCTGCTGGCGTCACGGAACATCCCCGGCGACACCAACGGCGTGACGTTCAAGCTGAACTCCGGGTACCACCCCAACAGGCATCTGCTCGAACTGTGGGAGCGCTACGGCGAGGAGGCCTTCCGCATAGATGTGCTGGAAGACCTCGACTACCGCGAAGGCATGGACGACCCCGCCGACTACAAGGACGAGCTGGAACAGCTTCGCGACCTATGCCTCGAACGGGACGCGAACGCCTTGCTGCTGTGGAAGTAACAGGATATACGCAAAGATGACGAATGTGCCCGTTCGCCAGACTTGCCGATAACGGGCCCTCAGCAGCCCTGGGGCAACAGCCACGCCAGACGGGCCACCTCGGCCTAATCAAGCGCGACGAACAGTGGCATCGCCGCTCGACGCTGCTTCAAAAAAAGAGAGACGCACATGCCGTGCGTCTCCTTGCGCTGTGACCGATACGGTCTTGCCTGGGCCGGAGGCCGCCCTAAGGCGTGCCCTTCCCTAGTCCAAGGCACCGATGTTGTCCTGCACGGCCTCGATACGCTCGCCGCCAGGGCCCCTGAAGAACATGATCTTCAGCTTCGCGCCGCCGTCGCCGTACACCGTGAAGACATCGTCGTCGGCCGCGCCCAGCGGACGGTCGAAGGGGCAAAGCGCGTCGAACGGGCCGGCCTCGATGGCAATCCCCTTCTTGCCGAGGCGCGCCACGATCTCGTCCATGTCCTGAACGCGCACGGCGAAGTGGTTGAGGCATGCCTTCGCCGCGTCGATCGTGGCCTTGTCCTCCTGCTCCAGCAGCTCGATGACGACGCCGTCGTCGCTCTTCACCCAGGCCATCTTGAGCGGCTTGTCGCCCTCCATGGTCTCGGTAGAGAACAGGTGCCGAAACCCCAGCACGTCGGTGTAGAAGCCGATGGACTCGTCGATGTCGTTGCAGTAGGCGCCGATGTGGTGCGGTGCTATCTTCATGGTTCGTTCCCCCTTCCAGGTCGGTGGGAGCACTCGGTCGGAGCCATCGAGTTCGATGCCCCGGCCGAGTGCCGCTGCAATGGCGGGTGCGGTCGCGAGAATCCGCACCCAGAAGCCGTGTTGCCGTCAGGCCTTGCGGCCATCGAGCGGACAGGCCGTCAAATGGTCGGGCGCCCTACGCCTTGCACATGGCGATGGTGCCGGCGTTCAGGTCCTTGTCCTTCGTGGAGATGAAGTCGGTGACATGGCGCGGCAGGTAGCCATCGTAGGTGACGTCGATGGCGTAGTCCGCAGGCTCGATCTGTTTGAACCAGAAGTCGCCGAACTCGTCGGTCCTCTGGGTGTAGGTCTTGCCGGTCTCCAGGTTGGTGATGGTCACGTCCGCGCCGATCAGGACCTCCTCGTCCTCCAGGTCGGCGACCTCGCCGGCCAGGAAGCGCTTCGGAACGTTCAGGTAATGGACGCGCGGCTTCGTGCCGATGGCGCACTTCAGGTCCTCGGCCTCGGCCAGCAGGTCCTTCAGGTCCTCCTCCTCGCCGAAGATCAGCGCGTCATGGGCACAGGCGTCGACGCAGCGCGGAACCGTCCAGCCGTCGTCGAGCAGATGCGCGCAACCGGTGCACTTCTGCGGGATGGAAAGCGCTTCGTTCCAGTAGACGACCCCGTAGGGGCATGCGTCCATGATGGCCTTCTGGTTCTTGGCCTTCGCCGGGTCGATGATGACCAGGCCGTCGTCGCGGCGGTACACCGCGCCGTCCTTGGCGGCCTTCATGCAAGGCGCGTCCTCGCAGTGCTGGCACATGATGGGAGTGTAGGCAACACGGACCTTCGGGGTCTGGCCGCGCTCCTCCTCGTTCACCTTCATCCAGAACTGGCCGGTGTCGGGCTGTGGGGCCGCATAGGGCATCCAGTCGTTGTCGCAGTGCTCGTCCTTGCACACCAGCTGGCAGTTGTGGCAGCCGATGCAGCGGTCGAGGTCGACGATAAATGTCTTCATGTCTCCTATGCTCCTTCCACGATCTTGTCGATGGCGATCTGGCCGGTCTCGGCCTCGTAGGCGCGCTTGAACGCCTCGGGATACTGCTCGGCCAGCTCGAACACGTCCACCTTTTCCAGGTTCACGAGGAAGCTGTTCGTGACCTCGCCCGGAGCGTTCTTGGACGTGGTGTTGGACGGGCAGATGAGGTTGTTGGCACCGGCTCGGTCGAACTCGCCGAGGACGATGTTGTCCACGCGGACGCCATGGTCCTGGTATACCGCGTGCGGGATGACGCGCTCGGAGAGGCGGACTCCGCCAAGGACCGCGCCGCGCTCGTTGAACATCTTCACGATGTCGCCGTCTTCGACGCCGAGCACCACGGCGTCCTTAGGATTGACCCAGATGGGCTCGTACATGTACCCGTCGGGACCCTTGACCTTGCAGGTCTCGATCTCGCGGCACCAGGTGTTGTCGTCGTTTTGCGCATGCACGCGCCAACGCGGGTGGTTGGTGATGAGCAGGAACGGGTACTCCTCGGCGCGCGGGTGCAGGAAGCTCTCGGAGTGGGACTCGCCGTAGGGCACGAAGTGCGGCACCGGCGGGCGCTCCTCGTCGTCCGGGAAGAACTGCTCAAGCAGCGTGGACTTGAACTCGATGAGGCCGGTGGGGGTCTTCAGCGGATTGCCCTCGGGGTCGTCGTAGAACGGGCGCATGCCGCGCGGGTCGCTCTCCCAGTCCTCGGCGGTGGGCACCACGAAGTAGCCCTTTTCCATGAACTCCTCGTAGGAAACCATGTCCTGGACACCGGAGTTGTCGAAGCCCTTCTTTATGAGCTCGTCCTCGGTGCCGCCCACGTACTCCTCGTAGAGGCCCAGCTTCTTGGCCACCTCGCCGACGGCCTCGAAGTCGGACAGCGACTCGCCGACGTGCGGGATCGCCTGCTCCTCGTGAATGAGCATGTTGTACTGGCCGCTGAACAGGTCGCTGGAGATGTCGCGGACCTCGAGCTTGGTGGTGGTAGGCAGGATGATGTCCGCGAACAGGCAGTCGTTCTCAAGCCAGGGGTGCTGCGCCAGGATGAACTCGAGGTTCGGATGCTGCAGTGCGCGCTGCATCTCGAAGCCGCCGTTCCAGCAGGTCTGCCAGCAGGGGCTGTCGGTCCAGATCATGTGCAGCTCGTAGTCCCCGTCGTGCGGGAAATCCCACTCGACGACCTGGTCTTCGGCCGGGAGGCCGGCGATGACGTGGCCGCCGCGCCACTTCACGGGCGGGTTCGTGATGGCTTCGGGGATCAGGGTCTTCGGGATGAAGTTCACCGGATAGGTCAGCATGGCCCAGCCGTTGTACACCGAGGACAGGTCGGGCTGGCACGCGGAACGCGGCAGCGGGTAGATCTCGTCGATGCCGAAGAGGCCCCAGTCCATGAAGTTGATCTGGCCTGCACCCGGCTTGCCCAGTCCCTGCATGGCGAGCAGTGCCACTTCGAGGCGGGCGGGCTCGCTGGAATAGGCCGCGCGGATGAGGCCGCCGCCGGCGCAGTGCGCGATGGACACCGAATGGGCCGCCCAGTAGCGGGCAAGCGCCTTGATCTGGCGCTCGGGGATGCCCGTGATGGGCGACGCCCACTTCGGCGTCTTCGGCACGCCGTCCTCGACGCCCATGATGTAGTCCTTGAAATCGTCGAACCCGACGCAGTGCGTCGCGACGTAGTCCTTGTCGTAGCTGTCTTCCTTGATCCACACGTAGGCAAGCGCGCAGTGCAGCGCCGCGTCGGTGTTGGGAAGAATGGGGATCCACTTGCCCTCGTGGGCGGCGCCGGTGTAGTTCAGGTCGGGCGAGATGAAGATGGACTTCAGCCCGACGTCGTGGAGCCAGCGCACCAGGCGGCCAGGCTGCATGCCGCCCCAGCCCCATGGCGTGGTCTCAGGGTCGGCGCCCCAGTACAGCACCGCGTCGCCGTTCTCGGCTATGTCCTGGAAGAGGTTCTGCACGTGGCCCTGCTTGCCTACCGGGTCCATGCCCCAGATGTGCTTGGCGCCCCAGGTCCAACCTTCCCAGCTGTCGGGCTGGCGGGCTTGCAGCGTGTAGCCGCCCATCAGGTCGAGCAGCTTGCCGGGGCAGCCGTGCGCTGCGTGGATGATCTTGGACTCGCCATGGCCGTCCACCTGCGCTAGCACGGCGAGCGGGCCATACTCCTTATGGATGCGCTTGAGTTCGGATGCGATGATGTCGGTGGCTTCGTCCCAGGAGATGCGGCGGTACTTGGATATGCCGCGGGTCTCGGGATGGCGGTCGCCGTTGGGGTCCCAGTCCACGCGGATCAGCGGATAGGGCACGCGGTTCTTCGAGTATACGCGCTTTTTGTACGCGTACTGAAGCGGCGACGGCATCGTCTTGTCCTTGGGTTCCAGCACGGCGCCGTTGACCTCGATGCGCCACGGGCGCATGTCGGCGATGTCGTAGGCGTCATCGTAGTGCATGGGGCGGATGCGGAGAATCTTCCCGTCCTTGACGTCGACGGCCGCGGAGTTGGACCCAAGTCCGAAGCCGCACAGGCCGAGCGATTTGTAGACTGTCTTCACGTCGTTTGACATTCCAACACCTCTCTTGTTGTCGGTTGGTTCGTTGGCTCTTCGTGCCACGAATAGGGCTTGCAATCCTTCCTTTCTTCGAGTACATTCCTTTGTCGATCCCACGTTCAATCCACTTATTGCCAAGCCGAAGCTGATTCGACTCTACGGGCTGCGCAAATCCATGACAATCGCGTGCGCTGCCTGATTTTGGTCGAAACGGCGTCAAAAACGGCGTTTAGGGCCTATGGCCTGGAGTACTAGGCAGGCCGCGAAAAAGGCACTGGAGCTGGGGAGACGTGCTGGTTGCACGAAGGAGAGCGTAGCAGCCGTCGCGGAGAGGGGACCGGACATGAACGACCTTGCAGCCACCGAGCGGGGAACGGCTCCGCTTCGGTTCAACCCGACCATCGGACTTGCCGGATTCGGCGTGCTGCTGGGATGGCATTTCCTCATCCTCTACTTCTCGTTCCCGATGGCCGGGGAGTTGATCCCCGCGGAATACGCGTTCTTGCGGCAGGTGGCGCTCAACGCGTCGCTCTGCGTCTTCTTCGGGCTGTTCGGCCGCCTCATGAAGAACCTGCCTCAGCGCGACGGGATCAAGTCCCACACCATCTCGTATTCCGCGACGGCCATAGGCGTGCTGGGGAACGTCCTCTTGTTGGCCAGCCCGACGCTGGGAATCGTATGGTCCATGGTGGCCGTCGCCATAATTGGCGCGTCTGAGTCGGTGCTCATGCTGTTCTGGCTGCGCTTCTACACCGAGACGGCTGAGAACTACACGGGCAAGTGCCTGGGCGCATCGGCGGTGCTGGCGTCGCTCATCTGCTTCTTCACCTACCACCTGACCGTCGAGGTGTCGATGGTCGTCTTGGCGGCGCTGCCCCTGGCGTCGGGAGCGCTGCTCGTCTGCATGACGAAGGACGTGCCCCTCAGGAAGAACGACCCGTCCGGCCTGGGTTCCGGCATTCCCGACTGGGGGCCGGTTCGCAAGCCCTACTGGAAGGCGACGGCGCAGCTCATGGCCATGTCGCTTTTCTTCGGCGTCGTGCAGGGCTGCAGCTCCCCCGAGAAGACGCTGCTTCCGGCAGCCGACCCCGTCACGATCCTCGGAGCGGGGTTCGCCGGCGTCGTTCTGTTCGTCATCTACGCGCGCTCCGAACACCTGCCCGAAGTTGGTGCAGTGGTCAGCACGTCGCTCATGATGTACGTCGCCGGCATGATGCTGCTGCCGTTCCACGTCCCCTACCTTTCGCAGGCGGCGGCGTTCCTCATCATGACCGGCTTCATCTTCTACTTCGTGCTCACGCTGGTCTTCATCGTGGACCTGTGCCGCACATTCGACCTGAACGCCACGATGGTCGCCGGCATGAACCAGGCGCTGGAGTACGCCATGTTCGCCATAGGCATAGTGGCGGGCAAGTTGCTGTGGGTGAGGTTCGCCGACGAGCACAGTCTGCCTTTCGGCATATCGCTGGTGGCAGTGCTGGCGCTGTATGCGATTACGCTGTTCCTGACCACCGACCGGCCGCCTTGGAAGGCCGCCTACTACAAGCCTGCATGCCCTTCCGACCCCACCGCTGACAAGCGGCACGAAGAGGCCGCCGAGGTGGACGTTGTCGCCGTGCTGTGCGAGCGCTACACGTTGACCCCGCGCGAGATCGAGGTGTTCAGCCTGCTTGCGAAGGGCCGCAACGCCGAGTTCATCCAGAACGCGCTGGTTATTTCGAATCACACCGTGAAGACCCACATCTACAACATCTATCGCAAGATGGACGTCCATTCCCTGCAGGACCTGCTTGATGTGCTGGACGCCGAGGAAGACGCACAGGCGAAGAATCAACCCGCCGGTACGACGGCGGAAGGCGTCAACGGGGTCTGAATGCGCGAATCTAAGGCCGAGCACGGGATGTGCCAGACGCCCGTTTCGCCTAGGATTGTACCCGCCAAGTCACAAGTCGAGAGCGCTGCGCCGCACCAAGGCCGCCACGGGCCGACGTCGAAGCGGTTCTCATGAAAGCGCCGTGCCGCAAGAGGGCTGCATCGGTCCGCGGCAACGCGCCTGCAACATCCCACGCTCGTCAACGCTCACCTTTACTAGGGGGTATATATGACTGATTCAACCAACACGCAGTTCCCCATGAGCAGACGGTGGCTCATCTTCTGCTCGGTGTTCTTCCTCGGCATCCTGACGTCGTTCGGGATGTTCAAGGCGCCCACCATGTTCACCACCGAGTTCACCACCGAGCTTGGGTTCACGGAATCCAACATCGGATGGGTCATGTCGATGTTCACGCTCATCGGCGCCGTGCTGGCGTTTCCGGCCGGAGGGATCTTCGCCAAGCTTGGCGCGAAGAAGAGCCTCGTCATCACGGCGATCAGCCTCATCGTCGGCGCCGCCGGCGGAGCGCTTGCCACGAACGCCACGATGATGCTTGTCACGCGCTTCATC
>CABVEH010000019.1 GCA_902497215.1 uncultured Eggerthellaceae bacterium
CCTCGGCGGGGCTTTTCTTTTATAATTACATGCACGTCAAAACGGCTTTAGGAAAGGACGCCAAATGGCAACCATCGAAACCATCACCACCATCCTCAACGACAACCTCGACATCGACCCCGAGACGGTCACCGCCGAGTCTACGTTCGAGTCGCTGGGAATCGACTCGCTCGACATGGCCGAGCTCACCTGCACGCTCGAGGAAGAGCTCGACATCGACCTCGGCGAGCCCGAGGGCCTTGCCACCATCGGCGACCTCGTCACCTACATCGACAACCTGTAAGGCGCGACGGCAAGCATGAAGACACGCGTAACCGAGCTTCTCGGCATCGAGAAGCCCATCATCCAGGGCGCCATGGCCTGGATCGCCGACGCCTCTTTGGCGGCAGCGGTCAGCGAGGCCGGCGGCCTGGGCATAATCGCCTGCGGAAGCGCCCCCTTGTCGTGGGTCGAGCAGCAGGTGAACGAGGCCCGCTCGCGCACCGACAAGCCCATCGGGGCCAACATCATGCTGATGAACCCCGAGGCGCCCGAGCTGGCGAAGCTGCTCTGCGACCTGCACGTCGACGTGGTCACCACGGGCGCCGGGTCGCCTGCGCCCTACATCGACATGTGGAAGGAAGCGGGCATAAAGGTCATCCCCGTGGTCGCCTCGGCCGCGCTGGCCAAGCGCATGGAGCGCGCCGGAGCCGACGCGGTGGTCGCCGAAGGCGAGGAGGCCGGCGGCCACATCGGGCAGCTGACCACCATGGCGCTCACCCCTGCGGTGTGCGAGGCGGTGGACATCCCCGTGATCACTGCCGGCGGCGTGGCCGATGGCCGCGGCATGGTGGCGGCCTTCGCGCTGGGCGCCGAAGGTGTCCAGGTGGGCACGCGCTTCCTCACCGCCGAGGAATGCACCGTGCATGCCGACTACAAGCAGAAGATCGTCGAGGCCAAGGACTCCGACACCATCGTCACCGGGCGCGACTCGGGCCATCCCGTGCGCCAGCTGAAGAACAGCTTCGCGCGCCAGGCCAAGGCGCTCGAGGCCAAGATGGCCGCCGGCGAGGTGGACGGCCAGGAACTCGAGAACCTGCTGACGGGCTCGCTTCGGCGGGCCGTGGTGGACGGCGACGTGAAGAACGGGTCGCTGATGGCCGGCGAGGTGGCATGCCTCGTTCACGACATGAAGCCGGCCAGGCAGATCGTGGACGACCTTATGACGCAGGCCGAGCAGTGGGGTTCGTGTTCGCTGCAGCAAATGGCCGAACGCAACGCCACGCGCAGTTGGCAGTAGAAGCCGAAAGCGAATGGAACAGCCCCGCATCCGGGGCTGTTCGCTTGAAAGGGAGCAAATGACAGTTTGGCTCTGCCCCGGTCAGGGGGCGCAAAAGTCCGGAATGGGCTCCGACTTGTTGAAGTCGCAGAAGGTCGCACACGTTTTCGACGTGCTTTCCGACGCACTTGGCGTCGACCTCGCGCGTCTGTCCAAGGAGGGCACCCAGGAGGAAATCAACGACACGGTCGCCGCACAGGGGCTCACCATGGCTGTTTCCGTCGGCGTGGGCAAGCTGCTTCTCGACCGCGGGATCAAGCCCAGCGCGCTTGTTGGGTTCTCGCTGGGGCAGATATCCGCCCTGGTGCTGGCGGGAATCCTTCCGTTGGAAGAGGCCGCGCGCTTGCTGAAGGTGCGCTCCGAAAGCATGGCTGCAGCCTGCGCCGCACAGCCTGGCGGCATGGTGGCGCTCATCGGGGCAAGCCTTTCCGACGCACAGGACGTGTGCGCCCAGGCCGCCGGAAGCGACGTTCTTGTGTGCGCCAACCACAACGGCCCGTCGCAGGTGGTCGTGTCGGGCCACGATTCCGCGTTGGAACGTGCGCAGAAGCTCTGGACAGAAGCAGGCAAGAAGAGCGTGCGCCTGGCCACGTCCGGCGCGTTCCACTCGCCCCTCATGTCGCCTGCGGCCGACGATGTCGAGAAGTTCTGCAGCTCGCTCGACTTCCGCGAGCCCGAGATAACGCTCATATGCAACACCGACGCGCAGCCCTTCCTCGTGGAAGAGGCGGCGAAGCGCCTGGGCCGTCACGTGAACGACGAGGTGCTGTTCGAGGAAAGCATCCGCGCGCTTCTTGACGACGGCGAGACGGAGTTCGTCGAGATAGGCTTCGGCAACGTGCTGACCAACCTGGTCAAGCGCATCGACCGCTCCACCGAGCGGCACCTGGTGGGCAACGAGACCCAGGTGCACGAATACATCACCAACAACGCCTAAGGCAGGTCTAAATGGACGAGATCAACCAGCGCGTAGCGCTAGTCACCGGAGCAGCCCAGGGAATAGGGGCCGCCGTGGCCGAGCAGCTAGCCGCCAACGGCTTCGCCGTGGTGGTGAACCATCACAGCGACTCCAGCGCCCAGGCCGCGAAGGACCTGGCGGACCGCCTGGCCGCGGCCTACGGAGTTCCTGCGCGCGCAGCCCAATGCGACGTTGCCGACTTCGAGGCCGTCAAGCAGATGGTGGCCGACGTCAAGGACGGGTTCGGGCGCATCGACGTGCTCGTGAACAACGCGGGCATAACGCGCGACGGGCTCCTGATGCGCATGAAGGAAGACCAGTTCCAGGCCGTCATAGACACCAATCTGGGCGGCGCGTTCAACTGCATGCGCCACGTGGTTCCGCTAATGACCAAGCAGCGCTATGGCCGCATAGTGAACATCTCCAGCGTTGTCGGAGTCTACGGCAACGCCGGGCAGGTGAACTATTCGGCCTCGAAGGCGGGCATCATAGGCATGACGAAGTCGGCAGCCAAGGAGCTGGGAAGCCGCAACATAACCGTGAACGCCGTGGCGCCGGGCTTCATCGAGACGGCCATGACCGCCGCCCTCGACGGCAAGGCGCAGGAGGCCCTAACCGGCAGGATCGCCGCAGGCCGCCTGGGCCAGCCGCAGGACGTCGCCAACGCCGTGGCCTTCCTTGCAAGCGAGGAAGCCTCTTACATAACCGGTCAAGTCCTGGGCGTCGACGGAGGAATTTCACTATAATCTACCAGCGTGTTTCAATAGCAAGTCAGTCCCCGAACCGATGGGATGGGAAATGGATGCCATCAACCCCCGTAGGGTAGTAATCACCGGAGTCGGAGCCGTGTCGCCTGTCGGCATCGGCGCCGACCGCTTGTTCGAGGCGGCCGTCGCAGGCGAATGCGGCATCAAGCCGCTCGAAACCGAAGCCGCCGAGGCAGTCAACGTGCACGTCGCCGGCACCGTGACCGACTTCGAAGGCACCGAGCACGGGCTCACCAAGAAGCAGGCCCGTCGCTGGGAACGCTTCGTCCAGTACGCCGTGGTGGCCGCCGACGAGGCAATGAAGCAGGCCGGCTTCGCGCAGGTGGCCGAGGAAGGCGCAGACGGGGCCACCGAGGCCGGGTTCGTGCTCCCGCAGGGCACGGACGCCAACCGTTTCGCGACTATATTCGGCAGCGGCATAGGCGGTATGGAGATCTTCACGTCCGAGTCGGTCAAGCTGCACGAGAAGGGCGCCAAGCGCGTGAACCCCTTGTTCATCCCCACCATGATCTCGAACATTGCAGCCGGCGAGATAGCCATCCGCTTCGGGCTGAAGGGCGAGTGCAGCAACTCCGTGGTGGCATGCACCACCGGCGCGCAGTGCATCGGCGAGGCCTACCGCCTGATCAAGTACGGCATGGCCGACTACGCGCTTGCAGGCGGCTCCGAGGAATCGGTCTGCGACATATCCATAGCCGGCTTCTCGAACCTCGGTGCGCTGTCGCATTCGGAAGACCCCGAAAAGGCGAGCCGTCCGTTCGACGCCAACCGCGACGGGTTCGTTGCGGGCGAAGGCGCGGGCGCCGTGGTCATGGAGACCTTGGAAGGCGCGCTTGCGCGCGGCGCGAACATAATCGCCGAGGTCGTGGGCTTCGGAACGTCCTGCGACGCATACCACATAACCTCGCCCGACCCGTCGGGCGAAGGCGTGGTGCGCGCGATGCGGAACGCACTCGACGACGCAGGCATGGCCCCCGAGGACGTTGGGCACCTGAACGCGCACGGAACCTCCACGGCGATCAACGACTCCACGGAGGCGCGGGCGTTCTGCATGCTGCAAGGCGTCGACTTCTCGGAAATCCCCGTCACGTCCACCAAGGGCATGACGGGCCACATGCTGGGCGCGGCCGGCGCCGTCGAGGCCATAGTGACGGCCATGTCGGTGGCGAACGACCTGGTGCCTCCCACGGTCGGCTTCGAGGAAGCCGACCCCGAGTGCGCGGTCACCGTGTTCAAGGAAGCGAAGCGCGACTATCCCCAGAAGGTGGCGCTGTCGAACTCCATCGGGTTCGGCGGCCACAACGCCACGCTGGCCATCGCGCCGTTCAAGGAGCAGTAAATGGCGGAAAAGCCCGTAACGTTCCCATGCGACCAGGAAGGCGTGAAGCAGCTGCTTCCGCACCGCGACCCGTTTCTGTGGGTCACGCGCATCCTGGAATGCGAGCCCGGAAAGCGCATCGTGGCCGAGCTTGACGTGCCGCCCGACCTCCCCATTTTCGAAGGCCACTTCCCGGGGCACCCGGTGTTTCCGGGCGTGCTCATAATGGAGGCGCTCGCGCAGGCCGCATGCTGCTGCATCTTCGCCGACCCCGACCGCGAGGTGGGCGTCGGGTACTTCGCCGGCATCGACAAGGGCCGCTTCCGCGAGACGGTGCTTCCCGGCGACACCATCCGCCTGGAGGCCACCATACTGCAGAGCGGAAAGCGTTTCTGCAAGGCCGAGACGAAGGCCTTCAAAGGCGACGCCGTGGCAGCCGAGGCCCTTCAGAAGTACATGCTTGCAAACTAGTCCCCCGAGGTAGCCCATGAACAGCACGTCTGGAAACGAAACCGGAAGCGGCCAGCGCGAAGGCCGCCCGAGCGTCTTCTACAACCTTGACGCACTGTCCGACAGGCGTCCCGGGCCGGTTCTCGCCGCAGGTTACGGCAACCCGCTGAAGTCCGTGGTGCGGGCCGCCAACGACGCGCAGGTGCACCCTCTGTTCACCACCGCGACCGACGACAAGCTGCGCGGCTTCGCGTTCGGCGGGTCCACCAACCCGGTGAGCCTTGGGGCCAAGTTCAACGCGCGCCTGTTCGAGAACGAGTACGCCATTTTGAAGGCGGCCGAGGAATGCGAGGCGCGCACCATCCTGTGCGCGTCGAACGCCAAGCCGTCCGACCTTCTGGCCGAGGAATGCATAAGGCGCGGCATCCTGCTGCTCGTTCCGCTTTCGGGCGACAAGTCCATGAAGCTTTGGGAGCGCGCAACCACCGACGTCATCGGCGACGACATAGAGTTGGCCGCGTCGGTGCTGCAGCCCGTGACGTGGCGCAGGTGCGCGCACTGCGGGCTTACCAGCGACAACAGGGAAGTGGTGGCACGCGGATACCGCTGTCCCGTTTGCGGCCAGCTGTCCAGGCTTTCCTCGGACGAGCGCATCGCGCTCACCTTCGACGAGGGCAGCGTGGAGGAATGGTTCTCCGACGTCGAGGAGACCGACGCGCTCGGGTTCCCCGGCTTCGACGGCATAATCGAGAAGGCGCGCATGCGCAGCGGCTACGAGGAGGGCGTGCGCTGCGGAAGCGCGCGCATCAAGGGGATCCCGGTGGCGTTCGGGGTGATGGAGCCTTCCTTCATCATGGGGTCCATGGGCCACGTGGTGGGCGAGAGGCTTGCCCGCATGTTCGAACGCGCCATCGAGCAGGGCCTTCCCGTGGTGGTGTTCTCCGCGTCGGGAGGCGCCCGCATGCAGGAGGGGCTGGTCTCGCTCATGCAGATGGCCAAGGTCTCGGCCGCCGTGCAGGCGCATGGCGATGCAGGCCTGCTGTACGTTTCCGTGCTGACCGACCCCACCACCGGGGGAGTGACCGCGTCGTTCGCCACCTTGGGCGACGTCATGCTTGCCGAGCCCGGGGCCAACATCGGCTTCGCGGGAAGGCGCGTCATACAGGACACCATAAAGCAAGCCCTCCCCGACGACTTCCAAACGGCCGAGTTCGCGCTCGAGCACGGCCTGATCGACGCCATAGTCGAACGCGGGAGCATGCGCGACGCGCTCGAACAGCTTCTGAGACTGCATGGCGACGGCAAGCGCCCGACATCCTACGTCGATCCCTCTGACGGAGACGGGGCGCAAGGTGCGTCAGGCGACGGCTCCGAGGCGGCAGACTCGTCGCAGGAGGAAGGCCAGCAGCCCATAGTGCTTCCCGAGGCCATACAGGGCATCATTGGCGCCGAGACGCTTCCTCCCTCGCTGGACAACATAGCCCGCGGGCTTGCCGACATAGGAAGCACGCTGGGCAAGTCGCTCACGGAGCAGGCAGGCAAGGCCGGGCTTTGGTGGGCCTTGCGCAACAAGGGCGTCGCCGACGCGCCCTACCTCAAGGAGTCGCAGTCCCAGCAGGGAGACCCATCCAACCACGCCTGGGCCAGCGTGCAGCTTGCGCGCAACGTGCACAGGCCCACCTCACGCTTCTACATTGACACCATGTTCGACGAGTTCGTCGAGCTTCACGGCGACCGGGCGTACGCGGACGACGGCGCCATCATCGGCGGCATAGGCCGTTTGGGCGACCGCGTCGTCACCGTCGTCGCCGAGGAGAAGGGCTCCGACCTGAAGGACAAGATCGCGCGCAACTTCGGCTGCCCGCAGCCCGAGGGCTACCGCAAGGCGATGCGTCTCATGCGCCAGGCCGAGAAGTTCGGGCGCCCCATCGTGTGCTTCGTGGACACCCAGGGTGCGTTCTGCGGGAAAGAGGCCGAGGAGCGCGGCATGGGCAACGCCATAGCGGAAAGCCTGGCGCTTATGTCGGGGCTCACGGTGCCGGTGGTTTCCGTGGTGCTGGGCGAAGGCGGATCGGGCGGTGCGCTGGCGCTGGCCGTCGCCAACAAGGTGGCCATGCAGGAGAACGCAGTGTACTCGGTGCTTTCGCCGGAAGGCTTCGCCAGCATCCTGTGGAAGGACGGCTCGCGCGCCCCCGAGGCCGCCGAGGTCATGAAGATGAGCGCGCAGGACGCGCTTGCCATGGGCATCATCGAGGACATCGTGCCAGAAGGGCATGCCCCTGCGCACGAGAACCCCGAGCAGGCTGCCGCTGCCGTGTGGCTGTACGTGAAGGGTGCGCTCGACGAGCTGTCGCAGCTGGCCCCCGAAGACCTCAAGCAACAGCGCTACGACCGCTTCCGCAAGTTCTAGAATACTTCGTCCTTGACGGGCGAATTATTGCTTGACGCTGCGCGGACGCTCCTCGTCTGCGTTTTTCGATCTGTTTCGCGCAAACATTAAACATGGTCGAAAAACTCCTGAAACATTTCCAGTCAACAATTGGTACTATCGAAGCATCCGCAATTCGGACTAGGAGTGGCCATGTCTAAGGTGATGGACATCTACGGAACACTGGTATTCGACGAGCACACGATGCAGGAGCGGCTGCCCTCCGCTACCTACAAGCGCCTGCTCAAGACCATCAAGGAGGGCGCGCCGCTCGACCTGGACGTGGCAAACGTGGTCGCTCATGCCATGAAGGAATGGGCCATCGAGCTCGGCGCCACGCACTACACGCACTGGTTCCAGCCGCTGTCGGGCATAACCTCGGAAAAGCACGACAGCTTCATCGACCCCATAGACGACGGCCATGCCATCATGACGTTCTCGGGCAAGGAACTCATCCAGGGCGAGCCTGACGCGTCGTCGTTCCCCTCGGGCGGCCTTCGCGCCACGTTCGAGGCGCGCGGCTACACCGCATGGGACCCCACCAGCTTCGCGTTCATCAAGGACGAGGTGCTGTGCATCCCCACCGCCTTCTGCTCGTACACGGGCGAGGCGCTGGACAAGAAGACGCCGCTCTTGCGCTCGATGAAGGCCATCGACGTGCAGGCCAATCGCGTGCTTGCGCTGTTCGGCGAGCCGCACCAGCGCGTAGTCACCACGCTGGGTGCCGAGCAGGAGTACTTCCTGATCTCCGAGAAGGACTTCGTGAAGCGGCTCGACCTGGTGCTGACGGGACGCACGATGTTCGGCTACTCGCCGTGCAAGGGGCAGGAGCTCGAAGAGCACTACTTCGGGGCCATCCGTCCGTCGGTCAACAACTTCATGAAGGAGCTCGACGACGAGCTGTGGAAGCTGGGCGTGCCTGCCAAGACGAAGCACAACGAGGTGGCGCCCTGCCAGCACGAGCTTGCGCCGCTGTTCTCGAACGCCAACCGAGCAGTAGACCAGAACCTGCTTACCATGGAGGAGATGAAGCTTCTCGCTAGCCATTACGGGCTGGTGTGCCTCGAGCACGAGAAGCCCTTCGAGCACATCAACGGCTCGGGCAAGCACAACAACTGGTCCATCTCCGCCAACGGCAAGAACCTGCTCGACCCGGGCGAGAACCCCATAGCCAACCTCCGCTTCATGGTGTTCCTCGCAGGTGTGGTGCAGGCCGTCGACGACTACCAGGAGCTGCTGCGCATGTCGGCCGCATCCGCCGGCAACGACCATCGCCTGGGGGCCAACGAGGCGCCTCCGGCCATAGTGTCGATGTTCCTCGGCGACGAGCTGGGACGCGTGGTGGACGCGCTGATCGGCGACAACGACGACTACAAGTCGGCCAAGCGCACCGAGATGGACCTGGGAGTGGACGAGCTGCCGAACTTCCTGAAGGACAACACTGACCGCAACCGCACGTCCCCGTTCGCGTTCACCGGCAACAAGTTCGAGTTCCGCATGCCGGGGTCGCAGCAGAACCTGTCCGACTGCAACATGATCCTGAACACCGCCATGGCAAAGTCGCTGAAAGAGTTCGCCGACGAGATGGAAGGCGTCCCCGCCGACCAGTTCGAAGAGGCAGCGAGGGACTACGTCAAGCGCACGCTGCGCGACCACCAGCGCATCATCTTCAACGGCGACGGCTACTCCGACGAGTGGCCCATCGAGGCCGCCCGCCGCGGGCTTGCCAACAACAAGACCACTGCCGACGCGTTGCCGTGCTTCGTCTCCCAGAAGTCCATCGACCTGTTCGGCGAGTTCAACGTGCTCAGCGAGGTCGAGGTGCGCAGCCGCTACGAGGTGAAGCTGGAGAAGTACAACAAGACCTTGAACATCGAGATCCGCACGATGAAGCGCCTGGTGCGCCGCGACTACCTGCCCGCCATCAACCAGTTCGCCGCTGAGGTGGCCGAGAACCTTTGGAAGGTGAAGCAGGTCTGCCCCGAGGCCGACACCTCCGCGCAGGAGAAGAAGCTGAAGGCGCTGATGGACGGCGCTGCGGTCATCAACAAGCACCTGGCGAAGCTCCACGAGCTGCACTATGCCTCGCTCGAGATCGAGGACCAGCAGAAGCGAGCCGACATGAACGCGCACGAGATCATCCCCGTCATGGACGACCTGCGCGACGCCGTCGACGCCATGGAGATCATCGTCGCCCGCGAGCACTGGCCCGTGCCGACCTATAACGAGATCCTCTTCTACGCATAGTGCAATAGGAAAGGTTTTTTCAGGAAGCCGTCTAGCAGCCAGTCTAGCCGTTCCAAGCGCGCCTTTCTCGTGGCACGAAGGCCACTCGAGCGCGCTTTCACGGCTATCTCGGCCACTAGCCGGCTTCTTCATGCAACAAGAAAAAGCAATACTCTTTTTATTTGGTTTCGACTTGCATGCGATGTCTATAATTGAGTCTATTCGTCACTGATTCCGAAGGGGATGTTTACGATGGCTGACATAACCGAAGTCGATTTCATATGGAAGAACGGCGAGTTGGTGCCGTGGGCCGAGGCCCAGACGCACGTGCTTTCGCACTCGCTGCACTACGGGTCGGGCGTGTTCGAGGGAATCCGCTGCTACAAGGACCCCGATTCCGACAAGAGCTTCGTCTTCCGCCTGGAAGACCACATGGCGCGCCTGCACCGCTCGTGCAAGATAGCCGCCATCGACCTGCCTTACAGCGTCGAGGAGCTTTGCCAGGCCACGGTCGACGTCATCCGCGCGAACAAGCTTCCTTCGTGCTACATCCGCCCGCTGGTCTACCGCGGCTACGGCGTCATGGGCGTCGACCCCACGGGCGCTCCCACCGACGTCATCATCGCGTGCTGGCCTTGGGACGCCTATCTAGGTCCCGACGCCCTCGAGAACGGCATCAAGGTCGGCATCTCGTCGTGGCGCCAGCGCTCCATCAACGCCATCCCTCCTGCCGTGAAGGCGACCGCGTCCTACTTCAACTCGCTCATGGCCAAGCTTGAGGCCAGGGCCCACGGCTATGGCGAGGCCATCATGCTGAACGAGGCGGGCCTCGTCTGCGAAGGAACGGGCGAGAACCTGTTCGTCGTCCGCGACGACATCCTTTCCACGCCTCCTCTTTCCGACGGCGTGCTCGAAGGCATCACGCGCGACAGCGTGATCGTGCTTGCCGAGGACCTGGACATCCCGGTGATCGAGGAAAGCCTCACGAGGTCCGACCTTTACGTCGCCGACGAGGTGTTCATGACCGGCTCGGCCGCTGAGCTTACGCCCATCGGCGAGGTGGACGACCGCAAGATCGGCAAGCCCGGTCCCATAACGAAGCAGCTTCAGGATAAGTTCTTCGACGTGTGCTACGGGCACGACCCGGAGTACTCCGACTGGTTGACGGAGATCTAGGCCCGAGGATTCTTCAAGCGCCGCCCGATCGGGCGGCGCTTCCTTTGGAATAGCCAGCGCATGGAACACGTTTTCACATACGACACCACCCTTCGCGACGGCGAGCAGTGCGAAGGCATCAGCCTGTCGCTGGAAGACAAGCTGAAGATCGCCCGCAAGCTCGACGCCTTCGGAATCGACTACATAGAAGGCGGCTTCCCTGCGTCCAACCCCAAGGACATCGCCTTCTTCAAGGAGCTTGCGGCTCATCCGCTGCAGCATGCGAAGCTCGCGGCCTTCGGCAACACGTGCAAGAAAGGCGTGGCCGCGTCCGGGGATGCGGGCCTGCGCGATTTGGTGGAAAGCGGCGCGAGGGTGGCGACCATCGTCGGCAAGTCGTGGGACGAGCAGGTCACGCGCGCCCTTCAGACGACGCTTGACGAGAACATCCGAATGATTGGCGACTCGGTGTCCTACCTGAAGTCGCAGGGCATGGAGGTCGTGTTCGACGCCGAGCACTTCTTCGACGGCTATCGCGCGAACCCCGGGTACGCCATGGACTGCGTCCGTGCGGCGCACGAGGCCGGGGCCGATTGCATCTGCCTTTGCGAGACCAACGGCGGAATGCTTCCGTTCCAAGTGGAAGAGGTCGTCTGCATCGTCGTCGGCGAATTCCCCGGGCAGCAGTTCGGCATCCATTGCCACAACGACACCGGATGCGCCGTGGCCAACACGCTGGGCGCCGTGTCCAGCGGAGTGCGGCAGGTGCAAGGCACCGTCAACGGGCTGGGCGAGCGCGTGGGCAACACCGACCTCCTCACCGTCATC
>CABVEH010000020.1 GCA_902497215.1 uncultured Eggerthellaceae bacterium
GCAACCGACACCGAGAACAGGCAAGCCGAAGAGAACTTCGACCTCTTCGGCTCGTTTCGTTTCAAGGTCGACGCCAAAGGCCGCGTGGCCCTTCCTGCAAAATTCCGCAAGGTCCTTTCGAAAGATCTCGTGGTGACGCTTTCTCCGCTGGACAAATGTGCCTACGTTTTCGAACCCGAGGGCTTCAACGACTGGGTCAAGCAGCTCTTCGATGCGCGCTTCGGCGGCTACGACGCCGCAAAGGCCGAGCATCTGCACCTGCTTACCGCGCTGAAGGCCAATGTGGACAGCGTCGAGGTCGACTCGTCGGGCCGCATATCCCTGAAGCAGGAAATCCGCGAAGGGGCCGGGATCGAGAAGGACGTCGTGCTCGTGGGGAACAACGGGCGCCTCGAGATCTGGGATGCGAACAGCTTCGAGGAAACCATCGACAACGTGGACCTGAGCGTGTTCTTCAAGTAGCGCTCGAGCCGCACGCAAGATGGCGTCCAAAGCCCAAGCATCCGCACCATGACAAGCGAATACCGGCACATACCAGTCCTGCTTGACGAGTGCATCGACCAGCTTCGGCTCGGACCCGACAAGGTCTTCGTCGATGCGACGCTCGGCTTTGCGGGACATTCCTACCAGGCAGCCATGCAGCTTGGCCCCAGCGGCCTGCTGATCGGCATCGACCAGGACGACGAGGCGATAGCCTACGCCACGGAGAAGCTGGCAAGCATCCCCGACGGCGAGCGCCCCCAGGTCGAGGTCATGCATGGCAACTTCGGAGAGCTGGACGAGCTTCTCCTTGCCGCCGAAATCCCGGGAATCGACGCGATCCTGTTCGACCTCGGGATGTCTTCGGTCCAGATCGATACCCCAGAGCGCGGCTTTGCATTCAAGGCCGACGCACCCCTCGATATGCGGATGGATCCGGGTAAACAAACCCAAACCGCAGCAGAGATCGTCAACACTTCAAACGCAGCAGATCTCGCTCGGATCATTCGCACTAACTCGGACGAGAGGTGGGCGTCGCGGATCGCGGAATTCGTCGTCAAGGAGCGCGAGAGGCGCCCGATAGAGACGTCGGGTCAGCTCGTCGACGTCATCAAGGCGGCCATACCCGCGTCCGCGAGGCGCAAGGGAGGCCATCCTGCGAAGCGCACGTTCCAGGCCTTGCGCATGGAAGTGAACGACGAGCAGGGCGTGCTTAGGCGCGGCCTCGAGGCGGCCATACGCTGGCTGAACCCCGGCGGCCGCATCTGCGTCATCAGCTACCACTCCATCGAGGACCGCATAACGAAGGAGGCCTTCGGGGCCTTCGCCAACAGGTGCACATGCCCTCCAGACCTTCCGGTCTGCGCCTGCGGAAGGAAGCCGGTAATCGAGATTGTCACAAGGAAGCCGATTCTTCCAGCCGAATCGGAAATCTGCGAAAACGCGCGGGCGCGCAGCGCGAAGCTGCGGGTCGCAAGGAAGCTGTAGCAAAACTTGAGCAGAAACGCCGCATACAACTACGACTCCGTCGCGTACAAGTACGATTCGTTCGACTACGCATACGAGGCCCCGGCGCCCGAGCAGAAGCCTGCACGGCGCGTAGGCGTCATACCTGGCGGTGCCCATGGCCGCGCTGCGGAGAAGTCCCCGGCCCATCAGCTTGCCGCGAAGGTGGCGAAGGCAACCGTGGCTGCCGTCGTCCTGTTCGCAGGCATAGGGTTCGGAAGGATCAGCCTCAGCGCGGCCACTGTTGCAGAGGCGTTGGAGGCCCGCGAGATAAACACCCATCTTGAGACCGCCCGTTCGACCATCAGCGAGCTGGAGGTCGCGCAAAGCTCGCTTTCCAACCCCACGCGCATCAAGGCCGAGGCCGCGGCGCTTGGCATGGCCAGCCCCGCGTCCACTTCGGTAATCGACATCTCCGGCGACGTGGTCGTCACCGACGCGGAAGGAAACCTTTCCCTGTCCGAGAGCATAAAGGCGCTGGAAGGCGCCGGACAGACAGGCTAGCCGGGCTTTTTCGCAATGGGCACCGAATCCCGATCGTTCGTATACGTCAAGAGGATATTCCTGGCCATAGCGGCGCTGTTCCTTCTGCGCCTCGCGTTCCTCCAGGTGTTCGTTCACGGCGAGTACACCGCCGACGCTACCGAGGTGCGCACCATCCAGTACACCACGGCCCCCCATCGCGGGACCATATACGACCGCAACGGCACCGTGCTTGCCGTCAGCGTCGACGCCACCACCATCTACGCCAACCCCACCGAGGTGACCAACGTGGAATACGAGGCAGGCAAGCTCGCCTCGACCCTGGGCGGCGAGGCGTCCGAATACGCCGAGCTGCTGCGCACCGAGGACACCCCGTTCGTGTACGTGAAGCGCCAGGCCGACGTGGAGGACGCCGACCGCGTCAAGCAGCTGCAGCTCGACGGCATCTACTTCCTGGAGGAAAGCCGCCGAGAGTACCCCAACAAGTCCATAGGCGGCAACGTGATCGGCGCCTGCGACGTCGACGGAAACGGCATCTGCGGCCTCGAGCTGCAATACGACGAGATCCTGCGCGGAACCCCCGGCGAGTACTCCGCCGAGCGCGGGGTGAACGGCGCGCCGATTCCCGGAGGCGTGCACCAGGACGTTCCGGCCGTCGACGGCGAGGACATAATCATCTCGATAGACATCACCCTGCAGGACGCGCTGGAACGCGCCCTGGAGAAGGGCCTCGAGAAGTACGACGAGCCGCGCCACGGCTCGGCGACCGTGATGGACGCCGAGACCGGCGAGATACACGCGATGGCGTCGTACCCGTACCTGAACCCCGCCGATCTGGCCGACTCGATGGTGGGTTCCGACAACCTGACGCCCGTGACGCAGTCGTTCGAGCCCGGGTCGGTGTTCAAGGCGTTCAGCGCGCTGGCCGTCCTGCAGGAAAACGCCCTCGGGCCCAACGACGAGCTGTTCGTGCCCGCCGAGCTGAAGGCCGACGAGTACACCATCACCGACGCGCACGAGCGCGAGGACGAGACCATGACGTTCTCCACCATCTTGGACAACTCGTCGAACGTGGGCATCTCGCTGGCCATAGACAAGGTCGGGTTCGGCAAGCTGTCGAACATCCTCACCGCGCTCAAGTTCTCCGAGCCGACGGGGATCGACTTCCCCGGCGAGGACTCAGGGTCGCTGACCGAGGTGAGCCAGTGGTCGCAGATCGGCGGCTACAACATCTCGTTCGGCCAGGGCGTCACCGCGACCCCGCTCCAGGTCACGCGGGCCTACGGCGCGCTTGCCAACAACGGGGTGATGGTGCAGCCGCACTTCCTCATCGCGAAGCCCCAGACCGGCGAGCGTCCCGAGTACGAGAGCGAGCAGGTGCTCCACGACCAGGAGGCCATCGACACGCTCAACGGGATGCTGCGCGGCGTGGTCACCAACGGCACCGGCAAGGACGCATACATCAACGGCTACGAGGTGGTCGGCAAGACGTCCACCGCCGAGATCGCCGAGAACGGCACGTACGCCGAGGACCGCTACAACCTCTGCTTCGCGGGCTTCATCGCGAACTCGTCCAGCAAGCTGGTGTGCAACGTGACGGCCAACGACGTGCACTACGACCGCAACGTGGCCGGAATCTTTCGCGATATAATGGTCGAGGCGATCGACCTGTACAAGATAGTTCCCGAGTGAGACGATGACCATGTCCAAGACTTGCGAAGAACTCTTCTGTGGGGCTGAGGCCACCATCCTCGGCAATTCGTCCGAACCCGTCAGCGGCATAGCCTACCGAAGCGACGCCGTGAAGCCAGGCGATGCGTTCTTCTGCATCGTGGGGCTGAAGGTTGACGGGCACTCCTTCGCGCAGGACGCGATAGACCGCGGTGCCCGCGTGATAGTCGCCGAGCGCAGGCTTTACCTGGCCGACGCCACCGACGTCACGGTGGTCGTCGTCCCCGACTCGCGCCGGGCCATGGCCGAGGCGGCATGCGCCTTCTACGGCAACCCGTCGCACGACTTCAAGCTGGTGGGGGTCACGGGCACCAACGGCAAGACCACGACCACCTACCTGGTGGAGGCCATAGCGCGGCAGGCCGGCTACAAGACCGGCGTCATCGGCACGGTGGGCATGCGCATAGGCGACGAGCAGTTCCCAAGCGAGCACACCACCCCCGAGTCGCCCGACCTGCAGAAGACGCTGGCGCGAATGCGCGACGCGGGCTGCGAGGTCGTCGTCATGGAGGTCAGCTCGCACGCGCTGGACCTCAAGCGCGTGTGGGGCACCCGTTTCGCCGTCACGGCGTTCACGAACCTCACGCAGGACCACCTCGACTACCATCTCACCTTCGACGCCTACTTCGAGGCCAAGGCGTTGCTGTTCGGCGAGGGATACCCGGCCAAGCGCGTGATCGGCGCCGACGGGAAGTGGGGGGCCGAGCTGGCTTCCCGCTGCATCGGCGCAGGCGACGACGTCCTAACGTTCGGGTTCGACGCCGCACGCGACCTGCATCCCGAAAGCGTCGACTATTCCATCAGGGGCACCGATCTGTCGCTTTCCGTGTGCGGAGAGGTGCGCGACTTCTCGTACTCGCTGGTGGGGCGCTTCAACGTCGAGAACGTCATGACGTCGTACGGCATAGGCATGCAGCTTGGCATATCCCAGGACGACATCGTCGCCGCCCTGTCCAAGACCTGCCTGGTCCCCGGACGGCTGCAGCGCATCGACTCGGGGCTTGGCGAGGACTTCTCGGTGTACATCGACTACGCGCACACCCCCGACGCCCTGGCCAAGGTGATAGACACGCTGAACGGGCTGGGGAACGGGCGCACCATAGTCGTGTTCGGATGCGGAGGCGACCGCGACGCCGCCAAGAGGCCCATCATGGGGCACGCGGCGCTTGCGGCCGACTACGCCATCGTCACCAGCGACAACCCGCGCTCCGAGGACCCGGCCGCCATCATCGCCGAGATCGTCGCCGGCATGGAAGAAGGCGCGAAGGGCGCCTCCGACGCATGCAGCACCGACTCGCCGGCGTTCGAGGTCGTCGTGGACAGGCGCGAGGCCATACGCAAGGCCGTATCGCTTGCCGGCCCCGACGACGTCGTGCTCATCGCCGGCAAGGGCCACGAGGACTACCAGATAATAGGCGACGCCACCGTCCACTTCGACGACGGCGAAGAGGCGCTTGCAGCCATGCTTGCGTTGGCTGGCGGCCCACGAGGCTAGGCGGAACGGCACATGCGTCTCAATTCGAAGCAGATCGTCCAGTACACCGGCGGCAAGTTCATCGTCGAGCCCATCGACGCCTCCGAGATAATGACGGGAATCACGTGGGACTCCCGCAACGTCAAGCGGGGCGACCTGTACGTGGCGCTTCCCGGCGAGCGCGTCGACGGGCACCAGTTCGTCGAGGACGCCATGCGCGCCGGCGCCCGAGGCGTGATGGTGACGGAGGCCCCGAAGGGGACCGCCTGCAACTACGCCGCAGAGCTGGGCGTTCCCGTGATCGAGGTGCCCAACACCTTCCATGCCATTGAGGACCTTGCCCGCGCGTGGCGCGACTTCATAGGCGGCAAGGTCGTGGCTATAACCGGGTCCACCGGCAAGACCACCACGAAGAACCTCGTGCGCGACGTGTGCGCGTCGCGGTTCGCCACGGTGGCCACGGTGGCGAACCAGAACAACGAGCTGGGCGTTCCCAACACCATACTGGCCGCCGACCCCGACACGAAGGTGGTCATCGTCGAGATGGGCATGCGCGGGCTCGGGCAGATATCCCACCTGTGCAGCATAGCCCGCCCCGACTGGGGCGTCGTCACCAACGTCGGCGACTGCCACATGGAGCTTCTGGGTTCGCGCGAGAACATCGCAAGGGCCAAAGGCGAGCTGTTCGACGAGCTCCCCCCGGGTTCGGGCAAGGCGTTCGCGAACTACGCCGACGAGTGCTCCGAGGCCATGGTGGCCGCATCGCGCTTGGCCGAGCGGGGGATAGAGGTCGTCCGGTACGGGCAAGGCGCCGAAGAGGCGCAGGGTGCAAGGGTGTGGCCCGAGGACGTCGTCATCGACTCGGAGGGGCGTGCGAGTTTCACGCTGTGCGAGCGCGGCTTCGCGAAGGATGCGCCGCGCGAGGCCACTCTGTTCGACATGGAGGCCGACACCCGCAAGGCTGCATGCCACTTGAGCATCCGCGGCGAGCACAACGTCGCCAACGCATGCGCCGCGGCCGGGGTCGGAATCGCCTTGGGCATTCCGGTCGATGAGGTCGCAGCCGCTCTTTCCAAGTCGATTTCCGAGGCCGGCCGCCTCGAGACCTTGGTGGCGCGCGACGGCTTCACGGTGATAAACGACTCGTACAACGCCAACCCCGATTCCATGCGCGCCGCGCTGAAGCTGCTTTCCTCCATGGACGTTGCAGGGAGCCGCATAGCGGTGCTGGGCGACATGGGAGAGCTGGGAGACGTCGAGGTGTCGTGCCACGAAGGCATCGGCGAGTTCGCGGCCGCCCTGTACGACGACGGGGCGCTGGACGGGCTGGTGTGCATAGGCGAGCTCAGCCGCCACATGCACGACGCGGCGGCCGAAGGGGGCATGCCTCCCGAGTCGCTCAGGCACGTCTCCGGAATAGCCGAGGTGCTGGAGATGCTGGAGGGCCGGCTTGCTGCCGGCGACGTTGTGCTGGTGAAGGCTTCGCACTTCATGAACCTCGACCGCCTGGTGAAAGGGCTCGTGAGCTAGATGTTCGGGTACTTCGCGGCATATCCCACCTTCCTGGTGTTCATCGCCATATTCCTGGCGATCGTCATAACCATGGCGCTCATGCCGCTGTTCATACACTTCCTGCAGAACCGCCACATAGGCCAGCAGGTGCGCGACGACGGCCCGCAGACCCATCTGGTGAAGCAGGGCACTCCCACCATGGGCGGCGTCGTCATGCTGGTCGCAGTGGTGGTCACGATGCTCGTCGTGGGCGTCCCCGACGCCGAAAGCTACCTGCTTCTGGGCGCGGTGGTGCTCGCGGGGGTCCTCGGCGCCGTTGACGACGCCAGCAAGATCGCCCACGAGCGGTCGTTGGGCCTCACGCCGGCGATGAAGCTCGTTGCGCAGTTCGCCATCGCCATAGCGTTCGTGCTGGTGGCCGTGAACGTGCTGGGGGTCGCCCCCACGGTGGAGATCCCGTTCATATGCACCATCGACATGGGGGTGCTGGCCATCGAGGTCCCGGTGCAGGACGGCGTCCTGTCTATTCCGTGGATCTACGTGGCCTTCTGCTCCGTGCTGGTGGTGGGGATGTGCAATGCTGTCAACCTTACCGACGGCCTGGACGGCCTGGCCGCAGGCACCGTCATGGTCGTCATGCTCGTGATGGCCGCCATCGCCTTCCGCGAGACCCTGCTCGAGCCGGCGATACTCTCGGCGGCCATTGCAGGCACCTGCATAGGCTTCCTCTGGTTCAACTCGCACCCTGCCGACATCTTCATGGGCGACACCGGATCGCTGGCGCTGGGCATGGCGCTTGGATGCCTAGCAGTGGTCACCAAGACCGAGTTCGTCGTGATTATCATCGGCGCGCTGTTCGTCGCCGAGGCGCTGTCCGTCATGATCCAGGTCTTCTACTTCAAGCGCACCGGCAAGCGCGTCTTCCTCATGGCGCCCTTGCATCACCATTTCGAGAAGAAGGGGTGGAGCGAGACAAAGGTCGTCGTCCGCTTCTGGATAGTGTCGGGCATGTTCGCGGCCTGCGGCTTCGTGCTGTGGTTCGCAAGCTACATGCCCGTGTCGTAAGGGGCGCCGCATGATCGCCGGAAGGAAGCATGCCAGGGAAAGCCTGGGCAACGTGCTGGTGCTGGGCCTGGGCGTCAGCGGACGCGCCGTGGTGGAATACCTCGCGCCCATGGTGGGCGGAAGGGTGGAAAGCCTCACCGTGCTGGGAGGCGCGGCAGGCGAAGACGCCGTTGCATGGTCCGCAGGCGTCGAACGCCGCCACGAGGGGTCCCGCATACGCTTCGAGTTCGGGCTCGAGGACGCGACGCGCGCGCTTCCGGAAGGCGCAGACCGCTTCGACGTCTGCGTGGCGAGCCCCGGCATATCCGCGTTTTCGGACTTCTACCTTTCGGCGCAGGCCGCAAGCGACGCCGTCATAGGCGAGGTGGAGCTGGCCTGGTGCGAAAGCCCCGCCGAATCCGTTTGGGTGGCCGTCACCGGAACCAACGGCAAGACCACCACCACGTCGCTCATCGAGCACGTGCTGCGCGCAAGCGGCTTCGACGCCAAGGCCGTGGGCAACATAGGCGACGCGTGCATAACCGAGGTCGCCCGCGACCTGGCCTGCGGAACGTCGCGCCACTACGTGGTGGAGACGTCGTCCTACCAGCTTGCGTCCGTCAACGAGTTCGCGCCCAACGTGGCCGTGATCTTGGGCATCACCCCCGACCATATAAAGTGGCACCGCACCCACCGGCATTACGCGGAATCGAAGATGCGCCTGCTTGACAACCTCGCCAGCGTCCCTGGGGCGGTGGCCGTGCTCGACGCCACCAACGACGAGGTGCGCGCCAAGGTGCGCGAGCTGAAGGCCGAAGGCCCCAAGGAGCGCGGGTTCGGATACGTGCCCATAGGCACGGCCGCCGGGGTGGAAGGCGACATGAGGAAGGCGTGCGGCTCGCAGGCTGCGGCGTTCCTCGGCGGCGACGACCAGCTCGCCGTCGCCGTGGAAGGTTCCGAGCATGCGCTTGGCCCCGCGTCCGGGCTTTCCATACTGGGCGCCCACAACGTGGTGAACGCGCTCGCGGCGGCTGCGGCATGCCTTGCCTGCGGCGCCGAAGACGGCGACGTGGCGTCGGCCCTTGCGACCTTCGCCCCGCTGGAGCACAGGATAGAGCCCTGCGGGGTGCATGGGGGCGTAGCCTACTACAACGACTCCAAGGCGACCAACGTCGACGCGACGCTGCAGGCGCTCAAGGCGTTCCTTCCCAAGAAGCCCATCGTGATGCTCGGCGGCGACGACAAGGGCACCGACCTCGCCGAACTCGTGGCCTCGTGCCGCGAGAACGCGAAGGCGCTGGTGTGCTACGGCGAGGCGGGACCCAGGTTCCACGAGGCCCTGGCCCCTCTTGCCGCCGAAGGCGTGGAGGTTGCGATCGAGCCCGGCTTCATGCAGGCGTTCGAATGGGCGACCGCACGCGCGGCCGACGGCGACGTGGTGCTTCTGTCGCCCGCCTGCGCGTCGTTCGACGAGTTCTCATGCTTCGAGGAGCGCGGGGAGCGCTTCAAGGAGCTCGTTGGCAAGCTCGAAGGCTAAGGCCATGACGTCCGAGGCAAGACGGCCACGCATCCCCATAGTGGATGCCCGCACCGCCACGATACTGCTGCTTGCGGCGGTGTTCGCGCTGGTCGTCATCGGCGCGGTCATGGTGTTCTCGGCCACGTCGGCCACCCTTTCGAGCGCAGGGAAGAACCCCTTCGACGAGATGGCCCAGCAGCTTGGGTTCGTAGGCATCGGCGTGCTGTTCATGCTGATGCTGTGGTTCGCCATACCCTACAAGGCGCTGATGGGCGGGAACCTGCTGTGGGGCTACTACATCGCATGCATGGTGTTGCTCCTGCTCACGTTCTTCGTGGGCACCGAGGTCAACGGCGCGAAGCGCTGGCTCTACATAGGCCCCATAGGCTTCCAGCCCTCGGAGTTCATCAAGATCGCGCTGCTGCTTATGACCATCCGCATAATGTACGACAGCTCGGTGGGGGCCATAAACCAGCGCGCAGGCCTCAGCCAGTTCCTGGTGCTGGTGGCCATCCCTCTGGCGTTCATGCTGTTCACGCAGTCCGACCTGGGAACCGTCGCGATCTGCTTCGTGGGAATCTTCGCCGTGCTGTGGCTGGGCGGCATGCCCGGGAAGTGGCTCGCCATCATAGGCGGCGTCACCGTGGTCGGAGGCCTGATAATGGTCTTCGGAGTGGGATACAGAAGCTCGCGCCTCGTGTTCCTCAACCCCTGGGACGACGGCGAAGGCGGCCTTGGATACGGCTACAACATCATCCACGCGTACTACGCGATCGCCGAAGGCGGCCTGTTCGGGCAGGGGATAGGCTCGTCCAGCGAGAAGTACGGCTATCTGTTCGCGTCCGACAGCGACTTCATATTCGCCATCATCGCCGAGGAGCTGGGCATGGTGGGGTGCGTGGTCGTCATCGGGCTGTTCCTGGTGATACTGTACGCCGGGCTGCGCATAGCCATGGAATGCCCCGACGGTTTCGGGAAGATGGTGGCTGGCGGCTTCGCCATCATGCTGGTGTTCCAGGCGTTCTTGAACATCGGCTGCACCATCGGCGTGTTCCCGACCACGGGCAAGCCCCTTCCGTTCATATCGTCCGGCGGGTCGTCGGTCATCTCGTCGCTGATGATCGTCGGGATGATACTCTCCGTGGGAAGAAGCACCGACGAGGCGCACGACCCCAAGCGGCAGCGCGACAAGCTGCGCGTCGTGCGCAACGCGCAACGTTAGGAGGACCGCGATGTCCAAGAGGGTGGTACTCACAGGCGGGGGGACCGCCGGGCACATCTACCCGGCGCTGGCCCTTGCGGAAAGGCTCGAGGCCGACGGTTGCGAGGTGTGGTTCGCCGGCACCCCGAACGGCATCGAGTCGCGCATAGTGCCCGACGCGGGCATCCCCTTCGCCGGGTTCGAGTCGTCCGGGTTCAACCGCAGGCACCCAACCACGCTCCCCAAGGGCGTTGCCCGTATCATGAAGAGCACCCGCAAGGCCAAGGAGTGGTTCCGCGAGATAAGGCCCGACGCGGTGGTGGCGTTCGGGGGATACGTGTCCATTCCCGTCGCGCGCGCCGCCGAGCAGACGGGCGTGCCGGTGGTGGTGCACGAGCAGAACTCCGTCATGGGAATGGCCAACAAGTACATTTCGAAGAAGGCCAAGGCGGTGTGCCTCACCTACGAGGAGGCGGCGAAGTGCGTGCCCGAGGGCGTGAGGTGCGTGGTGACCGGGAACCCCGTCAGGGGAGCGGTCACGAGGACCACCCGACAGGAAGGCCGGGCATACCTGGGGATACCCGAGGACGCCACGCTGCTCGTGGTGTTCGGAGGGAGCAAGGGGGCCAGGCACATCAACGAGGCCGTCGCCGCCATGAAGGACGACCTGCTCGCCGTCGACGGCCTTCACGTCGTGCACATAACCGGCGAGGCCGAGCTCGACGCCACGCTCGAGCTGCTTGCGCTTTCCGCCGACGAGGAGAAGCGCTACCACGTCATGGGGTACCAGGACCACATGGCCGAGACGCTGGCGGCTGCCGACGCGGTGGTGTCGCGTGCAGGCGCCACGTCGCTCGCCGAGATATCGGCCAGGGCCATCCCTGCTATACTCGTTCCGTACCCATATGCGACGAACGACCACCAGCGCACGAACGCCAGGGCGTACGCCGAGGCGGGGG